>JAFTAR010000153.1 GCA_017455495.1 Prevotella sp. | reverse complement strand
CCTTGTCAATGTCGCGGGTCTTCTGCCTCACCTCGTAGTATAGGTTGGGGCGGTTGAACGACGACTTGAAGTCCTTGGCATCCATGATGCCGAGGCTCTTCTTTATGTCATTGCGCACCTTGTCGGTGGCGGTGGCAGTGAGGGCTATGATGGGAGCCTTGCCTATCTCGTTGATGATAGGCCTTATGCGCCTGTACTCCGGCCGGAAGTCGTGGCCCCACTCCGATATGCAGTGGGCCTCGTCAATGGCATAGAAGGAGATGTGCACCGTGCGGAGGAACTCCACGTTTTCCTCCTTTGTCAGCGACTCGGGGGCCACATAGAGCAGTTTGGTGCGCCCGTTCCTGATGTCGTCTTTCACCTGGTCGATGGCTCCCTTGGTGAGCGAGGAGTTCAAGAAGTGGGCCGTGCCCTCGTTCTCGCTCAGGTGGGCAATGAAGTCCACCTGGTTCTTCATCAGGGCAATGAGTGGCGATATGACTATTGCCACGCCGTCCATGAGCAGCGAGGGCAGCTGGTAGCAAAGGCTCTTTCCGCCTCCCGTGGGCATGAGCACAAAGGTGTCCTTCCCGTCAAGGACGTTGCGGATAATAGCCTCCTGGTCTCCCTTGAAGGTGTCGAAGCCGAAGTAGTGCTTCAGCTGGCTGGAAAGGCTTGGTTTCTTTGGCATAGGCTGTAGGGAGGATGTAGGGAGTGAGAAGTTATTCTAAGTGTGACTTGTTGAGTTGTTGCTGTACGTATTCCTTTGTAACGGTGAATTCTTTGACGTTCTGCGAGGGAACGTCGAACATGGCGTCCATCATGACGCTCTCCACTATTGAGCGCAGTCCGCGGGCACCGAGCTTATACTCCACTGCCTTGTCGACGATGGTCTCCATGGCCTCGTCGGTGAAGGAAAGCGTTATGCCGTCCATGTCGAACAGCTTCTTGTATTGCCTTATGATGCTGTTCTTCGGCTCCACGAGAATGCGTCTCAGGGCATCGCGGTCCAGCGGGTTAAGGTAGGTGAGGATGGGCAGTCGGCCTATTATCTCGGGTATAAGTCCGAACGACTTAAGGTCCTGCGGCTGCACGTATTTCATGAGGTCGTCCTTGTCAATCTTGCGCACGTTCTGCACCGAGTTGTAGCCCACGGTATGGGTGTTCAGCCTCTGGGCAATCTTGCGCTCAATGCCGTCGAAGGCGCCTCCGCATATAAACAATATGTTGCGCGTGTCCACATGCACGTACTCCTGGTCGGGATGCTTGCGGCCTCCCTTCGGCGGCACGTTGACAACGGTTCCCTCAAGGAGCTTCAGCAGGCCCTGCTGCACGCCTTCTCCGCTCACGTCGCGCGTTATGCTGGGGTTGTCGGCCTTGCGGGCTATCTTGTCCACCTCGTCGACAAACACTATTCCACGCTGCGTTGCCTCCACGTCGTAGTCGGCCACCTGCAGCAGGCGTGTCAGTATGCTCTCCACGTCCTCGCCCACATAGCCGGCTTCGGTAAACACGGTGGCATCGACAATGGTGAAGGGCACGTCGAGCATCTTTGCTATAGTGCGGGCCAGCAGAGTCTTGCCAGTTCCAGTTGAGCCCACCATTATGATGTTCGACTTCTCTATCTCCACCCCGTCCTTGTCGTCAGTGGGCTGGTTCAGGCGCTTGTAGTGGTTGTACACGGCCACAGAGAGGAAGCGCTTTGCCTCGTCCTGCCCTATGACATAGTCGTCAAGGTATTTCTTCAGCTCATGGGGCTTGGGCACGCGCTTCAGCCCTCCCTTCCAGCTGTCATTGTCCTTTTGCTGGTCGTCTTTCAGCCCCGACTCGCGTACTATCTGGTATGCCTGCTGTGCACAGTCCTCGCAGATGAAGCCGTTCACACCACTGATGAGCAGCTTCACCTCGCGCTCGCCGCGCCCGCAGAAATTACATGCTTTCTTCATACTAAGCCTGGGTGTATCACTTCTTCACCAGCACCTGGTCGATCATGCCATAGTCCTTGGCTTCCTCGGCCGTCATCCAGTAGTTGCGGTCGGAGTCGGCCCACACCTTGTCGTAGTCGGTGTGAGAGTGGTCGGCAATGATGGTATACAGTTCTTTCTTCAGCTTCTGTATCTCGCGGGCCTCAATCTCAATGTCGCTGGCCTGACCCTGCACGCCGCCGAGGGGCTGGTGAATCATCACGCGGCTGTGCTTCAGAGCCGAGCGCTTGCCCTCCTGTCCGGCCACGAGCAGCACGGCAGCCATTGAGGCGGCCATGCCCGTGCAGATGGTGGCCACGTCGCTGGTTATGAACTGCATGGTGTCGTAGATGCCGAGTCCGGCATGCACGCTGCCGCCGGGCGAGTTGATGTAGAGCGATATGTCCTTGCCAGGGTCAACACTGTCCAAATAGAGCAGCTGAGCCTGCAGGGTGTTGGCTGTATAGTCGTCAATCTGTGTGCCGAGGAAGATGATGCGGTCCATCATCAGGCGGCTGTACACGTCCATCTGGGTTACATTGAGCTGTCGCTCCTCCAGGATATATGGGTTAAGATACTCAGCCTGAGTCCTCATTACGTCGTCTAATACCTGGCCGTTCATGCTTAGGTGGCCGGTGGCAAATTTCCTAAAGTCTCTTGTCATTTTTCTGCTTTTTGTTCTAATGGAAATACAAAGTTAAGAAAAAAAGTTGAAAGCCGTGCATCTTTTAAGATTTTTTTTGTAGAAAAAAGCAGAACGCCCCTATACTTGCCATTGGTGCTACTGGTGCTACTGGTGCTACTGGCCGCTGACAATCAGCACGTTAGCGGTAGCACCAACTGCCGGCATGCCACTACCGATAGTGCTACCGCCACTACCACTGGGTGGTCACATCTCTCCGTGGGGCAGTCCCTTATTTCCATAAGGCAGTCCCTTGTTTTCATAAGGCAGCCCCTTATTTCCATAAGGCAGCCCCTTATTAATATGGGGCAGCCGGTAGCACCAGTAGCACCAGTAGCACCAGTAGCACCAGTAGCACCAGTAGTATTATATATTAAGGAAAAGAAGACAACTTAGACAACATAGGACAACAATCATTCAGGTAAAAAGTTGTCCTTAGTTGTCTAAGTTGTCTTTAGAAAGAGCCTTATGACTGTCGTCCTTAGTTGTCTAAGTTGTCTTTAGAAAGAACCTTATGACTGTTGTCCTATGTTGTCTAAGTTGTCTTTAGAAAGAACCTTATGACTGTTGTCCTTAGTTGTCTAAGTTGTCTTTATAAAGAACCGTGCCGTTGTATTTGCGGGATTCAGGCTTGATCAGTTCTCGGCATACTTGTAGCCCCAGATGGTGACGCCAGTCTGGCTGCGCAGGCAGGTGAAGCTGGGCACCTGGTCGTTGGTAGGCTCAAGTGTCTGGATAACCATGACACCCTTGTACTCCTGGCCAATGTTGATGGTGATGTAGGAAGTGCCCTCCCTGACAGACCACGAGCCGTTGTACTCGCTGCCGGTGATGGTGCCGTCGGCATTGAGCACTATGTCGACAGGTGTGGCATAGGCCTTCTTGGTGTGGTCAAGCTTGTAGTTGTGCACCAGGAGCTTGTACTTGCCGGGAATCTGGCTGGTAGGAACCTTCTGCACATTGGCAACGGCATCGCTCTTCATCTTCTCGCCGGTATACTCGAACGGGCAGGCCACGAGCCATCCGTCCTCGTTCTGGAACACCTGGTGGACACGCACCTGGTGACCCTCGCCCCAGTTCTGGAAGCGGGTATGGTAAACCAGGTATGTGCGGCCGTCCTCAGCAGCGATGATGCTGTTGTGGCCCTGCGAGCGCTCGCCGGAAGCAGCGTTGGCCCCGCCCGTGAGCTGGTTGCCCCACTTAGAGTAGGCCCCGAAGATGTTCACACCGCGGTTGCCGTCGTTCTCATTGGGTCCGAAGTTGAGCAGATAGCTGGAATAGAGGGCCGTTGAGTTCTTGCTGTCATAGTAAGGGCCGTCGGGCTTCTGCGAGCGGAACACTCGCATCTGGTAGCCGCCGTTGTTATAGTCGGAAGCCACGCCTCCGGCAGCCAGTCCGCCATTGGTGACAAACAGGAAGTAGTAGCCGCCAATATACTCTATGTAGCTGGCCTCGCCCGAAGAGTAGTAGCCACCGGCTATTTTCTTGCCGAAGTATGGGTCGACGGTGATGCCGTTGCCACTGCCGGTCAATGTGTAGGCGACGTCATAGTCGCGCAGGCCGGTCTGCTCGTCAAGCTCAAGCATCCAGATGCCGCCGCTCCACGAGCCGTAGCTCATCCACAGCTTGCCCTCCTCATCGTAGAACACGCAGGGGTCGATACAGTTGGGATAGCGTTCGCCCCACTTGTTGCCAACAGCATAGCGGCTTGGCAGCGACGACTGCGTGCCCAGCACTATCTCAAGGTCGGTAGACTTATAGGTGGTGCCTGAGGCAAATCCGCTTATTACAACCGGGGCCTGATAGCGGTAGGGACCGGTAATCTTGTCGGCAGTGAGCAGGATGATGCTGGAGTACCAGTAGTCGCCGTTCACGCTGAGGTACATGCACCACTTCTGCATGGCCTTGTTATAGATAACATCGGGTGCCCACATCATGCCGTCCACGCTGTAGTTGCTGCTACCCTTGCTCGACCAGGCAAAGGCGTTGAAGTTGAAGTCAACTTCCTGTCCGCCCTTCTTCACCTTCGTCACCTGCGGCGTCGTGAATGCCGCGCTGTTGGCAGCGTTGGTGCTGTTGGCAGTGGCCCAGGGGGCTTGGAACGTAATCCAGGTCATCAGGTTCGTTGACCTGGCAGCGGCGCGGTGGGAGCCGAAGATGTAGTAGTTGTTACTCGTGGGGTCCCAGACCACGCTGGGGTCGTGCACACTGACTCGCCTCAGTGCTGAGGGCCACTCGGTCTGCTCTTCTTCCTTATAGGTCTCGGCAGATGTGGTGAAAGTAACGTCGGCCGAGTACTTCACGTCGGTGCCGGTCTGGCCGTAGGCCCTCACGTGGTAGGTGGTGGAGGGGGTGAGGCCGCTCAGCGTCACCGACATGGAGCCAGCCGTTCCGGCTACCTTGCTGTCGTTCACCGTAGGGTTGGCCGATGTGCCGTAGCACACGCCGCGCTCGGTAAGTCCGGTCCCGGTAACAGTAGCAGAGACTACGGCCGATGTCTCATTGATGTCCGAGACAACGGGGTCGGACACACGTATTGTCTCAGTCGGCTCGGTCGGGTTTGTGATGTCCTCCGGGTCGTCGTCGCCGCAGGCTATCGGCAGCATGACAACGGCGAGGATACTTAAAAGCATAATCAGTTTATTCATATTAGTAATAATGTTGTTTTCAGCAATACGCTTGCAAAGGTACGAATAAGCATGGAAAACGCAAAATAAAAACACACTTTTCTTTTCAAAGAGGGGGACGAACCAATGCGGTTCGTCCCCCCACTTGCCTGTTGTCTACGATTGGACGGAGCCTACTCGAATACGAGGTGGCCACCCTCAATAGTGAAGCGGAAACGGAAGTTGTCGCCGTCAATGGGGCTTATTCCGAGGTAATCCTGATAGTAGGTCACACCATCATTGCCCACCATTACACAGCGCACATCAGCCGAGCCGCCGTTGTTGGTAACAGAAACAGTAACCCAAGCTTCGTCCATAGCGGCGAGCCACTGTGCCCAGTCTGCCTGTCCGCCGCTGTTAGTGGCAGCAGCATAGCTGTCGCCCCAGCCATAGTTGTCGGCACGCAGCACAGCATACTCTGTGTTGTCCTCACGCGTCAGCACTACCAGGAAGTTGTTCCAGTTGGCGGCACCGTTGGTGTAGTTCTTGAAGCGGGTGGTGTATGTCTTGCCTGTGGGCACTGTAATGTCCTGCCAGTGAGCATCCCACCAGCCAGTGGAGTTATCCTCCTGACCCAGCACATCGTCGAACTCCAGGTGTCCCTTCTCAATGGTGAAGCAGAAGTAGAAGTCGTCAGAGTTGATGGTTATGCCATTATACCACTGCTCGTATGTAACGCCGTCGTTGCCAACCATGATTGCCTTCACGTCGGCAGTGCCGTCGCCGTTGTTGGTAACAAAGGCAGTAACCTTGGCACCGTCCATGGCAGCACGCCAAGCATCCCAGTCAGTCTGGCCGCCGCTGTTGGTGCTTGTGCCATAGCCGTCGCCCCAGCCGTAGTTGTCGGCACGCAGCACGGCATACTCACCCTTGTCGGCCTTGCGGAGCACCACGAGGAAGTTGTTCCAGTTGGCAGCACCATCAGTGTAGTTGGTGAAGGTGCTTACGTATGTCTCTCCCGGAGCCACCTTTATGTCTTCAGTGAAAGCAGTCCACCAGGGAGTGGTGTTGTCTGTCAAACCAATACATGTGTACATCTTGTCAACCACCTCGAACTGAGCCGTGGCAATGACAGGCTTGTCGGCTCCTTCGCCCTTGTAGGTCTTGGCGTAGGCGGCAATGAGAGTCTTGGTGCCAAGAGCGTCCATGTCGGGCACGGCCTGGATGGTCATGTCACTGAAGCTGATGGTGGCAGAAACCTCCTGCTCAAACTGTATTGTTGCAGTAACATTGGCAAAGGCCTCCTCAAGAGTAGTTCCCTGAAGCACCTTCTTGGGCACACCGTTGAGGGTCATTGACAGGGGCTGCTTGTCCTCCTTGGAGGTGAAGCCTCCGATGGGTTCTATGGTGCTGCCGATGAAGTTGATGTATGACCCCTCTGGCACGAGGAAAGCTCGGATGGTGGTGTTCTCGGGGTCGGTATTCAGATTGCTCAACGGATATGGCTGACTATAGGTCTTTGTGGCAGTACCATTAGTCATAGTAACGGTGAACTTGCTTGCGTCGGAACGGTCAACGGTCAGTGTAACCTTGCCGCCCAGATTCTGCAGACCGGTATTGTCGGCTGTGGGATCTTGCACAGAGGTACTTTCAGAGAACTTGAAAGGTAGATAATAGTAGTCACTTCCCCATTGTGAGTTATAGGCAGAACTGTCGTTGGTATAGTCAAAGCGGATGGCACCATATTCCCTGTAGTCTAAAGAACCGCGGTCGGCATCGGTACATAGAATCAATGCAAAGTTCTTGTAATACGTCTGCTCGTTGGGGTTGATGTTCAGGTTGAACTGTGTGACCCACTTCTCTCCTTCAGGAATGGGGTAGTACTTTGAGAATGCTGACCACCAGCCGCTGCTGTAGTCGGTGGCACCCACGGTGTAGACATCCTCTTGCAGACCCTCTATCTCATCGCTGCCCTGGTTGGCAGCCTTGGCCTGGGCAATGGAGTCGGCCACTGATGAGATCCAATCGGGGGCATCAACCTCGAAGAGGTCGCCGCCCTCGCAACCCGTCAGAGACAGCATGCCAAGGGCTGCTGCACAAATGGCGGTTGCTAATTTGTTATATCGTTTCATAGTCATTAATTCTTAATTCCTAATTCTTAATCGCCGTAGGCGACAATTCTTAATTCTTAATTCTTAACTCTAAATTCTCTTAGAGTTGCACAACGGGATGTACAGTCCAGCCCTTCTCTGACAGGAAGTAGTCAGAGTTGTCGCTGTTGTTGTTAGCCGAGTTGCCCACGAGGTTGGGATTGTCGTTGAGCGTGCCCTGGTAGATGGGGAAGAACTCATGGCCGGCCTGATAGTTGTCGAACGAGCTCTTGCTGCAGTTGCTGTAGTCAACGGCATCCTTCGGGGTGAAGCCCACGACACCATCATTGTAGTTGGCCTTTGTCCAGAAGTTGACGGCAGCATGCTCCTTCAACTGCTGCAGACGGCCTGAATCGTAGAAGAAGCCCCAGCGCAGGAGGTCGAAGCCGCGTCCGAACTCACATCCGAACTCCTTCGGGCGCTCCACGTTGGCAATCTGCTCGAAGAGCTTGTCTTTGGTATCGAACTTCGACTGGTCCAGATTGGCCAGGCCGGCACGGTTGCGCACTTGGTTGATCCAGTTGAAAGCCTGCTGAGTGGGTCCGTTCACCTCGTTCTCGCACTCGGCAGCACGCAACAGCACGTCGCTGTAGCGCATCATGCGCAGGTTGATGCCGCAGTGCAGACCGGTGACAACCTTGTCGTAGAGGCCTGTGCGCAGGTTGGTGTTCTTGGCCACGGGCAGTCCGCCGTAGTTGTTGTTGGTCACGAAGGGAATGTCGTTGTTGCCCCAGTCGGCAGTCTGCTTCACATTGTAGCACACATTGCCATACTCGAAACCTTCCCACTCAGGCTCGTAGGTGCCGATGGTCCAGTAGAGGCGCGGGTCGAGCGAGCCGTTCGTGGTGCGCTCCTGCTTGAACAGGTTGTAGAGCCAGGGAGAAGCGGAGAGGTCGGCCCATCCGCCGCAGTCGCCAGGACCGAAGTTGCTCTCAATGGCATGGCCCTGAGTGGCGTTGGGGCTGGTGTTCACAGGAGTCCACTCGTCGTCGGTGCCCTGTGAGCCAAAGTCAAGATACTGCACCTCGTAGAGGCTCTCGTCGTTGTTCTCGTAGGCCGAGCCTTCGCGGAAGTTGTCGCCGTAGTTGGCCATGAGCCTGTAGGTGCCGTACTGGCCGTTGATGATGGCCTTCAGCACGTCGAGGGCCTCCGAGTACTTGTGGCGCATCATGAGGGCGCGGGCATAGTAGCCGGCGGCAGCGCCACACGTGGCACGGCCCTGGGCCCACTCGCCGCCTGCATCGCGGCTTGGCAGCAGGGTCATAGCCTCAGAGAAGTCCTTCTCAACCTGATCCCACACTTCGTCGTAGGTGCTGTTGGCTCCGTAGAGACCTTCAAGAGTGGAATAGGTGCTATAGTCGGTGATAAGGATGGGGTTCTGGTAGTAGCCGGCCAGGTTGTAATAGCCCAGGCCGCGGATGAAGAGCATCTGTCCCTTGATGTGCTTCTGCTGCTCGGAAAGAACGCTGTTATCCTCGCCTAACTGGGTAAGGGTATAGTTGCACACGTTGATGGTGTAATACCAGTCGCGCCACGACCACTGGCCTATCTCGTCGGTGAAGGGCACGTTGAGGTCGTCGAAAGGCATGTACCAAACCTGTGAGGCATTCCACACTTCGTCGCCGCGGCACACGTCAAGCATGTAGCCCACGCGGGCGTAGGTTCCCTCCATACGTGTGTGGTTGTAGGCTGCTATCACCGTCTCTTCCAGTGCGCTGAGGTCGCTGCTGAAGGTGGCAGCCGTCTGCTGGTTGGGGTTGGTCACGTCCAGTTTGCTGTCGCAAGCGGTCAGTGCTGTAAGCCCCATTAGCAGTGAAAGGGAAATGTTATATAATTTCATATTTATATAATGTCTTTAGTTGATGAGTATAAGAGTTTTGGATTACTGCACCTCAGAGATGATGACCGAGCGTGAAAGCTGCTCATCGTTATAGAACAAGTAGTCTACGCCGCCTTCCGAGCTGACAACGAGTTGAGAAGAAGGTATGCCAAACTGGTTGACCAGGATGTCGTAGACGCTCTGGGCACGCTGGCGGGCCAGGGTGGCATTGCCTTCGGCAGTACCGGTCTGCTGGTCGGCATAGCCCACGATGCGGAATTTCTTGTTGGGGGCAGCCTTCATCATGTTGGCCACAGCCTCAAGATTCACCTTCTCGCGGTTCACCACGTCGCTGGTGTTCACTGCGAAGTTCACCAAGTAGGGGAATGTGACGACTTCTGTCTCCCTTACGATGACCTGCTCTGGCTGGCGGGCCTTAAGGGCTGCATTCTCAGCGCGCAGGGCATTGAGTTCGTTGTTCAGACGGTCAATCTGGCTGTTGTCCACGTAGGTGGGAGCCACTTGTGTAGGAGCAGCAGGAGCGGCTGCGGGAGCCTTGCCTCCGAAGGAGAAGCTCAGACCGGCCATGAAGCTGCGAGGAGTGGGATAAGAGCAGTAGTTGAAGCCCGGGGTGAACGTGCCGCCTGCATAGTCAACATTGTAGCCATGATACTTGGAGATGGTAAGCAGATTCTGGGCCGACACATAAACGCGGACACCGCTGACATAGTCGCCAAACCACTTGTCGGGCAGGTTGGCACCAAGTTCTACGTTAGCAATCTTCCAATAGGCTGCATTCTGGATCTGACGGTCGCAGAACAGGTCGTTCCATGCGAGTGTGGCAGTATTTGACAGATAGGTGCGGGGCACGTCGGAAAGGTAAGTGGAACCGTCCTCCGACCAGCGGTTGGCTCCGCCAAGGTCTACGTGCTTGTTGCCATAGCCGTAGCAGGAGTTCATAGTGTTGTAGAGATAGTCGGAAACGTGATAGCCGAGGGCTCCGAAGGTAGCAACACTAAGGTCGAAAATCTTGTACTCCAAGCGTGCGCTCAGGCCGAAGTTCACCTTTGGCAGACCGCTGCCAAGCACTGTCTGGTCATCAGCGGTAATCTGGCCGTCGCCGTTCACATCGCGGTAGTAGCAGTCGCCAACCTGTGCTCCTGCCTGATATTCGGCATAGCCGTGCTCCTGGGCAATGGCGTTCAGCTCAATGAGCTGGTCCTGTGTGCGGATGATGCCCTGATAGTCCCAGCCGTAGAATTTACCTACTTCCTCACCAACCTGGGTGATGTAGCTGCCAGTGATGTAAGTATTGGTGCCGAAGCCCAGCGAGGTCACCTTGTTGTTCAGAGTGCTCAGGTTGGCACTGATTTCATGCTTCAGGGCATGGTCGTAGTTGCGGTAGGTGAGCGAGAACTCCAGACCGCTGTTATCCAACGAGGCAGCGTTCATAGTAACATCATAATTTTTGGTGGCAGGATTTGGACCAAAGCCGGCGTTGGCAGGTACAGGTACATTGTAGAGTAGATCAATAGACTTGTTCTTATACCACTCGGCAGTGAACTCAATGCGGTTGTTGAAGAAAGCCAGGTCAAGACCAACGTTGTAAGTCTTTCTCTTCTCCCATGAGAGCAACTCGGTGGTGAAGGTGGAAATGGCCGAGCCTGTGACGGGTTTGTTGCCGAAGGAGTAGGTCATGTTGTTGCGGGCCATGGTGGCCTGTATGACGTAGTCGCCCACGGAGGCCTCGTTGCCCAGTTCGCCGTAGCTGGCGCGCAGTTTGAACATGTTGACAATGTTGCGGTCGATGGGGAAGAAACTCTCCTTATCGAAGCGCCAGCCTAAGGAGAACGAGGTGAAGGTGTCCCAGCGGTCATCCTTCGTCAGGCGCGAGCTGCCGTCGCGGCGGACGATGGCAGACAGCAGGTACTTGCCATCATAGTCGTAGTTAAGACGGCCAAGGTAAGAGGCAAGAACGTGCTTATAGTTAAACGATTCGGAATAGTTTTCAGAGCCGTTCTGCAACTGCAGGTAGTAAGGCTCGTTCATATTGATGGCCCAGCCGGTAAGCAAAGCTGTGTTCTCCTCCTCGTAGGTGATACCGCCCAGAAGGTTGATGTGGTGCAGGCCGATGGTGCCGTTGTAGGTCAGAGTGTTCTCAATCAGGGCATCGGTGTACTTGCGGTGGCCCTTGGTGAGGCGCTCGTTCTCCTTGGCCAAGTAAACGCGGTTGGACTGTATCCATGCCGGTATCCAGGTCATGTCGTTGCAGGTGGTCATGCTGTAAGAGAGGTTCAGCCTGTAGGTAAGGTTGTGGTTGGTGCTGTTGATGCCTATCATGTTAAGCAGGTCAACATCGGCAGAGGCAGTTCCTAAGAAGCGGTCTACAACAGTGTTGCGCTGCAGCAGGTTGTTAACCAGCAGGGGGTTCATGGCCGAGATGTCACCATGAACGGTGTCATAGTACACACCGTAGCCGTAGGCATCATAGTTCCAGCCGCTGGCAGAGCCCACCTTGTCGTCCAGGACCCATGTGGAAGGATCGTAGGCCTTGATGGTTGGCTGCATGTTGAGAACTCCGGCCAGCACATTGCCCAGGTTGCCGTAGAGACCCTGGATATATTCATTGGCATTCGAGATGGACTGCGAGTTCTGGTTGGAGTGAGAAAATACGAAGCTGGTGCGGAACTTGATGAACCGGGTGTCCATCGTGTTGTTCACACGGGCGGTGTAGCGGCGGAAGTCGGGGCCTGTGCCCTCAATGGTTCCCTTCTGGTCAAAGTAGTCCAGGCCTATATTATAAGTATTGTACGCGCCACCACCGCTCAGGTTCACGCTGTGGTTCTGGCGTATGCCGGTCTTGAAGGCCTCATCGAACCAGTTGGTGTTCGTGTTGTCCTGGAAGTGATATAAGCCGTCGTCGCCAAGTCTGTAGCCACCGGGGAGCGGCGTGCCTGAGTTGGCAGCGGCAATGCCAAGGTAGTTGCTGTACTGGTCGTCATTCATCAGGTCGTACTTGTCGTTCGACACTACGTCGGCTCCGAAGTAGCCCTTGTAGTCCACCTTCAGGGGCTGGTCCTTCTTGCCGCTCTTTGTGGTGATGATGACCACGCCGTTGGCAGCACGCGAACCGTAGATGGCACCGGCAGAAGCGTCCTTGAGCACCTGGATGGTCTCAATGTCGTTGGCCGAGAAGTCGCGGATGGTGGTTCCCACGGGCACGCCGTCAATGACGTACAGCGGTGCCTGGTTTCCGTTGAGGGTGCTGATACCGCGGATGCGCACGGCAGGGTCGGCACCGGGCTGACCGTCGGTGGTAATCTGCACACCGGCCACCTTACCCTCAAGCATGGTGGAGATGTTTGAATTCGACACACGCTTCAAGGCATCGGCGTCTACAACTGCCACAGAGCCGGTGAGGTCGGCCTTCTTCTGGGTGCCGTAGCCCACCACGACAACCTGCTCAAGCATGAGCGAGTTGCTCTCCATGACAATCTGGCCAAGGGCGGAGCGGCCGGCCACCTGCACCTCGCGGTCGGTATAGCCGACATAGCTCACCATGAGCACTCCCTGGGCAGGAACTTCAAGATGGAAGTTGCCGTCGAAGTCGGTCACAGTGCCTTGATTGGTGCTGCCCTTCACTTTCACGGTAGCTCCAATGAGTGGCTCACCGGTCTGGTCAACAACCTGGCCGCTCACTCTGACGGTCTGCTGCTGCGGTGCAACCTCGGCCATGACAGGTAACGGGCAAAAGATACCCCCCCCCAGCCATGACTCCTGCAAGGAGCATTGCAGAGAATAAGAAATGTTTCCTCATTGTTTGTTTGTTTAGTTAGTAATATGTAAATGTGTACTCTTTACACGTTTAGAAAGCAAAATTAAGCATCTTTTATTTAACTGCCAAAAAAAATAACATATAATCGCGGAGAGAAAACATCTTTTAACTAATCTCGGTCTGGCCAGCCAGCAGGGCGGTTTCTCAAGATTGTTCCACAGAAAAATACAGCAGCTGATTAAACCAATATGCCTTTGGCGCGTCAGAAGAAAGAATACTAACGATAACAGCCATCAGCCAGACGATGACCGCCAACCAACACATTAACATCTATATAGTTTCGCTGTTACTGCTCCTGCTTGCCCTGCCCGTCAAAGCGCAGAGCCAGCAGGGAGCCGTGACAGGCCGCGTAGTAGACACAGAGAGCCGCGAGGGCATGGCGCGCACCACGCTGCAGCTCTACCGCTTGGGCATACAGGCCGACACCACGTTTGTAAGCGGCTCCTACTCTGATGCCGCCGGGCGCTTCAGCTTTAGCGGTCTGCGGGCCGGCAACTACCTGCTGCGCATATCTTTCCTTGGATACAAGACTGTGAACCGCCCCGTCACCGTGGCCTCACGGCAGGTGGCCCTGGGCGACATTGCCCTTGAGGCCGATGCCGTACAGCTGAACGAGGCTGTGGTGACGGCAAATATACCAAAGATGGTAATAAGGGATGACACCGTGGTATACAATGCCGACGCCTTCCGAGTGCCGGAGGGGGCCGTCATAGAAGCTCTGGTTGAGGCTTTGCCCGGAGCAAAGATCGACGACAACGGCGGCATCACCATAAACGGCAAGAGCGTGCGCCGCTTCAGGCTTGACGGCCGCGACTTCATGACGGGCAACAACCAGGCGGTGATGCAGAACCTGCCTTCATACGTCATTGACCAGGTGAAGGTGTACGACGAGAAGAGCGACCTGAGCCGCATGACGGGCGTTGACGACGGCAACGACGACTTCGTTATGGAGTTCACCACAAAGCGCAGCGCACGCCGCGGTCTGCAGGCCAACCCCGACGTGGGCTATGGCACCGACCACCGCTACGGCATCCGCCTGACGGCAATGAAGCCCTTTGGCGACATGCGCTACACCTTCATGGGCAATGCCAACAACGTGAACGGACGCAACTTCACCGGGCGCGGAGGCCGTGGGCGCGGCAACAACCAGGGACAGCGCGAGACGAAGACCGGAGCGCTGGATGCCAGCTACGAGAACGGGCGCAACCTGAAGATGAGCGGCCGCGTGACATGGGAACACAGCGATGCCGACAACTGGAGCCGCACGGGCAGCGAGAACTTCGTAAACACCCGTGGCGGAGCCTTCTCGAACAGCGTCAGCCAGAGCTATTCGCGCAGCAACAGCTGGACGGGCAGCATGAACCTGCAGTGGACCATCGACTCGGTGACCACGCTCTCCTTCCGGCCCAACGTAAGCCTCTCTTCCAATGACAGCCGTGCGTTTTCCACCTCGGCCTCGTTCAATGCCAACCCGTTTGACTACGTCACCGACGCGCTGAGCGATGAGAGTCTGCAACAGATGGATGAGCAAGGGCTCATAGTGAACGGCCGGAGGAACAAGTCAATGGGCTATGGTGACAGCAAGAATGTCAGCTCGCAGCTGCAGCTCTACCGCCGCTTCGGCACTCGGGGGCGCAACGTGGCCCTGAGCACCAACTTCAACTATCGCGACGGAACAAACAAGAATGCCAACCTCTCGTTTGTGCATCTATACCAGACCCAGAACCAGCTGGGCCAGGACAGCACCTACCAGACCAACCGCTACACCATGTCGCCGAGCGACAACCTGGGCTTCTCGCTCGGCATCACCTACACCGAGCCGCTGTGGACATATCAACAGCCCCAACAGGCCCTCCCCCAACCCCTCCCTGTAGGGAGGGGAGCAGATAGTTCTGCTGATGGGAATACTGATGGGCAGGGTAACAACGCCCCTCCCGCCCAGGGAGGGGCCGGGGGAGGGTCTGGAGGGTCTGGAGGGTCTGGCGGTTCTGGAGCTCGTTCCTCCAGGCGCCGTAACGCCGGCGCACAGGGCCTCTTCCTGCAGTTGAACTACCGCTACAGCTACAGCCACCAGAAGAGCGACCCCTCTACCTATGACTTCCCCGACCTGACAGACCTGGCCTTCCAGAGCGTGCTTGATGAATACCGCGAGTGGACGCAGCTGTTCGGATTCCTTGACAACCCCTACGAGGACTACCTCAGCGACCGCCTGAGCCGCTACTCGGAGCGCACGGAGTATGGCCACAACCTTGACGTGCAGCTGCGCTATGTCCGCAATAAGATAAATATGAACGCGGGCGTGTCGGTGCAGCCCCAGCGCTCCCACTATGTGCAGCAGTACCTCGGCGTGCCCGTTGACACCGTTAGGACGGTGACCAACCTTTCGCCCACGCTGAACCTGCGCTACCGCTTCAACCAGCAGACCAACCTGCAGGTGCAGCTGCGCGGACAGACGCAGCAGCCCAGCATCACCCAGCTGCTTGATATCTTCGACGACACCAACCCGCTAAACATCTCCATGGGTAACCCCGGGCTTAAGCCGTCGTTCACCACCAACCTGCAGGCCAACTTCCAGAAGCAGCGCACTCCCACACTGGTCACAGACAGTATGGGCTTCCAAGTGCCGAAGGCGCAGCGCCACTGGAGCTTCAGCGCCAATGCCAGCCTGCAGCGCACTCAGAATGCCATAGGCAATGTGGTGACCTACAACGAGGAGACGGGCGGCCGCATCTCGCGCCCGGAGAACATCAACGGCAACTGGAACGTGCGCGGCGGAGGCTCGTTCAATATAGGGCTGGACACGCTGAACCGATGGGACGTGAGCGGCGGCATCAACGGCAGCTACAGCCACCACATCGGCTACGTTAACCTGAACCGCACGGCCACGCCCGACCGCAACGTCACCCATACCTATAACGTCTCGCCCGACCTCTCGCTCAGCTTCCGCAACCGCTGGCTCAGCTTCTCGCTAAACGCCCGCCTTACATACGCCCGCACCGAGAACCGCCTGCAGGCCAGCCGCAACCTCACCACGTGGAACTTCAACTACGGAGGCAATACGAAAATCACCTTCCCCTGGGGCTCAAACCTCTCCACCGATTTCCATGTGTACAGCAAGCGCGGCTACAGCGACGAGACGCTCAACACCAACGAACTCATCTGGAACGCCCAGCTGAGCCACAGCTTCCTGCGCGGCAAGAAGCTCACTGTGATGCTGCAGTGGTACGACATCCTGCACGAGCAGACCAACTTCACCCGCACCGTCAATGCCAATGGCTGGCGCGACCAGGAGGTGAACACCATCACCTCGTATGCCATGCTCCACGTAAGCTACCGCCTCAATTTCTTCGGCGGCGGCACCAACGGCGGACGTGGCGGCGGTGGCCGTGGCGACCGGCAGTGGGGCGACGGTGACGGCGGCAGCCGTCCGCGTGGAGGCCGTGGTGGCGGAGGAGGCTTCGGAGGCGGCGGTCGTGGTGGTCGCTAACCGCGCCGACAAGCTTCACTTGCGCACGCTCTGCGTAATCATTTACTTGCGTCCGCTCTGGGTGATCATCTCCGTCAGCTCGGCATTGAAGTCGTCGGCCTGCAGCAGCTGCTCAATAGTGAGGTGCATGCGGTAGCGCCAGTAGTGGCGCGGATTGGCGGGGATGTTGATGCGCTCGGCGTTCTGGTCGGGCAGGCGCAGCTGCTCGCTGATGCTGAGCCAGTCCTGCAGTGACAGCAGACAGAGCATGCTGGGACTGGTGAGGTGGCGGCTCACTATGTCCTTGGCCAGCCAGCCTGGCAGGGGGTGGGGAGCCTCACCGCTGCGGTAGAGCATGGAGTTATAATAGTCTTGGGTGCGCTCGTAGTCCTCGTCCCACCACTGGCGCAGGGTGGCCATGTCGTGAGTGCTGATGGTGCAGACCGAGCGGTAGGGGTTGCGGCTGAGGTGGCCAAAGCGCACGGCGGGGTCCTTGGGCATGGACTGTATCTCGAGCGACAGGATGCGCAGCTCGTTCATCACCCAGGGCACGCAGTCGGGCACCATGCCAAGGTCCTCGGCACAGCAGAGCATACGGGTGGCCTGGGTGAGGCGCGGCAGCTTCTTCATGGCCTCCTGATACCAGAACTGGTTCATGCGGCGGTAGAAGTAGTCGTTGTACAGGTTCCAGAAGCGCTGGCGCTCGTCGTCGTTGAGCAGAGTCTGGAACTCGGCCATCTTAGGAGCGTTGATGCGCGGATGCCAGGCGTTGAGATTTGAGGTTTGAGATTTGAGGTTTGAGATTT
>JAFTAR010000152.1 GCA_017455495.1 Prevotella sp. | reverse complement strand
CAGCCAAACGAGTTGCTCAGGGCCTCTATCACGGCACGTGCTCCAAGGTAGGAACCGCCTATGCCGGCCACAACGATGGCTTCGCAGTTCTCGCGCAGCACGCGGGCTGTCTCCTGAATCTCTGCAATAAACTCGAAGGTGATTTCTGAAGGCAGGTGCAGCCAGCCGAGGAAGTCGTTGCCGGGGCAGGTACCATTCTCCAGGGCCTCTTGAGCGGCCTTTACTTTAGGCTCGAAAGCCTCCACGGCGCCAGCCTCAAGGAAACTGGCAGCCTTTGTAATGTCAAGACTAATGTTCTTCATTGTTTTATTATTTGTTAATAGTCTGAATGTTCGCCACAAAGGTATGCATTTTTCCTGACACAAGCAAGGAAACAGCAGAAAAAAGTTTCAACTCACTAAACTTCCCACCTGATAGACAGCGGCAGAGATGCACCACGCAAGGGCTGTGGTATAGGTAGCGGCAATGATGGCCCACCGCCAGGAGCCCGTCTCGCCCTTTATGGCAGCCACCGTGGCTATGCAAGGGAAGTAGATGAGTACAAAGAGCAGGTAGCAGAAGGCTGAAAGCGGAGTTATGCCGTCGGCACTCATCTGCTCTCTCAATTGCTCGTACTTACTGCTGTCATCGCTGAACCACTCGTCGTCGCCAAAGGAGTCGTCGTGAGCATAGAGCACACCAACCGTTGACGCCACTATCTCCTTTGCTCCTACACCGGCTATGAGACTCACGTCAAGCTTCCAGTTGAAACCCTGGGGAGCAAATACCGGCTCAATGGTCTTGCCCATGCGCCCCATGATGCTCTGCTCCTGCTGCTGGGGCGAACCCTCTGCAAGGCTGTAGTCGTGGGGGAAATAGCTCAAAGCCCATACAATGATGCTGGCCACGAGGATTATGCCGCCCATCTTCTTTAGATACTGCTCGCCCTTCTCCCATGTGTGGCGCAGGGTGGCCTTCACCGTGGGGAAGCGGTATGGCGGCAGCTCCATTACAAACGGCGTGTCTTCGCCGCGCATCAGCCAGCGGCTCAGGATAAAGCTTACAACGGCAGTGAGCACAATGCCTATCAGATAGAGCGAGATAAGCACCAGGCTCTGATACTCCACAGCGAAGAAGGTGGCCACTATCATTATATATATGGGTAGGCGGGCCTGACACGACATGAAGGGCAGCACCAGCATAGTGATCAGCCGGGAGCGGCGGCTCTCAATGGTACGGGTTGCCATCACAGCCGGCACGTTGCACCCATAGCCCATGAGCATAGGTATGAACGACTTGCCGTGCAGCCCAATCTTGTGCATAAGCCGGTCCATGATGAAAGCGGCGCGGGCCATGTAGCCAGAGTCCTCCATGAAAGATATGAAGGTGTAGAGAATAAGTATCTGTGGCAGGAACACCATCACCGAGCCAACACCGGCAATGATGCCGTCGGTTATCATTGAGCGCAGGGGACCGGCCGGCATAGTGGTGCTCACGAGGTTGCCCAGCCAGGCGAAACCCGCCTCTATCCAGTCGGCCGGGTACTGCCCCAGCTTGAACGTTACCTCGAACATGAGGAACAGCATGAGGAAGAAGCAGGGAAAGCCCAGGAACTTGCTCGACAGCACGCGGTCTATGGCGTGGGTCACCCGGTAGGTGTCCTCCTTGTTGCCTGTCTGGTAGCCGGCTTCTGTCAGCGCGCCGTTCACAAAGCCATATTTTGCGTCCATGATGGCAGTCTCGGTGTCGTTGCCGGTCTCCTCCATTACACGCGCCATTGCCTTGTCACGAGCCTCTACTATAGGCTCTGTCAGCATAGACTCCACGGCAGAGTCCTTCTCAAGCATCTTGATGGCCAGGTAACGGGTTGACAGACTCTTGTGTATGTTCTCGTCGGCCTTCAGGTACTGCTGTATGTTCTTTATTCCGTGCTCCACCTCGTGACCATAGTTGATGTGCAGGTGGCGGGCAAACTTGCTGCGTCCTTCGTAGACCTGAATCACGGCACGAAACAGTTCCTTCACTCCCTCGCCCGTCTTGAACGACGTAGGCACCATTGGCATGCCGAACAATGTTGATAGCACCTCCAGGTCTACCTTGTCTCCACGGCGGCTGAACTCATCGTACATGTTGAGTGCACCAACCACGCGGAGGTCCATGTCCATAAGCTGAGTGGTGAGGTAGAGATTGCGCTCCAAATTGCTGGAGTCAATGACGTTGACCACCACGTCGGGCATCTGCTCGCTAAGGTACTGGCGCACATACAGCTCCTCAGGCGAGTAGCACGACAGCGAGTAGGTGCCGGGCAGGTCAATGAGGTTGAACTCATAGCCGAACTTTGAGGCGTGGGCTTCGCTGGCATCCACCGTGACACCGCTGTAGTTCCCCACCCTGCCATGGGCTCCGCTGGCATAGTTGAAGAGCGAAGTCTTGCCGCAGTTGGGGTTTCCTATCAGGGCTACGTTTATTGTGCGGCGCTCTCTTAGGGCCTCGTGCTGCATGTAGTCGTCCTTGTGCTTCACAGGGTCAATGATGTAGCGCTCGGCAGGTGCTCCCTCTGTTGCGGCAGACTGTTGGTTCAAGCCTCCGTAAGCTTGGGCGTGGGCAGCAACATCATCCTTGCCCACTACTTCAATCATGGCAGCCTCCTGACGACGCAGGCTCACCTCGTAGCCCATAACCTTGTACTTCACAGGGTCCTGCAGCGGAGCGTTCTGCATCACGTCAACGGTCTTGCCCCTTATAAAGCCCATCTCCACAATGCGCTTGCGGAAGCCCCCGTGACCGTGAACCTTCACTATTACGCCCTGCTGGCCAGACTTAAGCTCTGATAGTTTCATTATATTCTATTCTTCTGTCTTAAGAAAGTGCAAAGATAGCAAAAAAAGTGAATAAAAAAGCAGGAAAAATAATATTTTGTTTATTTTAACCACTTGCATTTGTCTGTGAATATTAAAGTTAGTAATTTTGCGCCAAAGAAAGAAAAACATGCCGACACCAAAGGATAAAGCAACGCCAAAAAATAAAGCGACAACAAAGAATAAAGCGACAACAAAGAATAAAGCGACGACCAGGACAAAGCCGGCTCACAAGTCCAAGCAAAGGAAAAACACCAAGGCACCCAAGAGTCCACTTGCGAAAACAGCAATAAAAATCAACAAACTTATCCCCGGCTGGCCTCAGCTTATAGGAGCCTCTTTGGTATTCGGTGTATGCCTGCTTCTTTACATTATGCTATTCACCGGGAAGTGCTCCAATAACCAACGACAGGACTCTATGTATACACCAACAGGCTATAGCGTTCACGGCATTGACGTGAGCCATCACCAGGGCATCATAAACTGGGAACTGCTGCGCAACCAGGCAGTCCTTGACGGACAGCCGCTGAGTTTCGCCTTCATCAAGGCTACAGAAGGCGAAGACTATATTGACAGCCAGTTCGAACGCAACTTCGGTCAGGCCCTTAAGTTCGGGATAATGCGCGGCGCGTACCACTTTTATCGTCCTTCAGTGTCGGCAAAGAAACAGGCCGAGCACTTCATCAGCCACGTGCAGCTTAGCGAGGGCGACCTGCCACCTGTGCTCGACGTAGAGGTAAAGCCCGACGACGTGAGCCAGGAGGATTTCCGCCAAGGAATACTGGAATGGCTGCTAAGGGTGGAACAGCACTACCGCGTGAAGCCAATACTCTATACCTATCACAGTTTTCACCAGCAGTATATGAGCGACTCCATATTCAACCTCTATCCCTACTGGATAGCCCACTACTATGTGGACAGCGTGCGCTACCAGGGTCCCTGGGCCTTCTGGCAGCATAGCGACAAGGGCCGTCTGCCAGGAATAAAGGAAGACGTGGACCTGAACATCTTCAGGGGCAGCTACGAGGAACTGCGGCAGCTCACCATTAGATAACTAAAAAGGAGAACATTATGAAGAAAAAACACTATGTGCTTATAGCCCTGACTCTGCTAACAGCAACGGGGGCAGCTATTGCATGGTGGATGTACAGCCAGGTCTCTGCCACTGTGCTAAAGGACGGCCAGCCTACACATTATTTATATATAGACAACGACGACACCCAGGACAGCGTGCTGGCCAAGCTACAGGGAGTAGCCACGGAAAAGGCCATCGGCGGCATGCGGCGGCTGGCCTCTTGGTACGACTATGACAGCCACATTCGTACAGGCCGCTATGCCATAGAGCCCGGCAGCAAGGCTCTGGACGTGTTCCGCCAGCTGCGCAACGGCCAGCAGACTCCAGTGATGCTCACCGTGCCGGAGGTGCGCACTATGGACCGCATGGCAGGACGACTGGCCAGGAAGCTGATGCTCGACAGCACAGAGATTGCCAATGCACTCACCAGTCAGGACTTCTGCCGCCAGATGGGCTACGACACCACCACCATTGCCTGCCTTTTTGTGCCAAACACATACGAGGTGTACTGGAACACATCGCTCGACGCCCTTATGAAGCGCCTCGCCAGGGAGCACGATGCCTTCTGGAACCAGGAGCGCACAAACAAGGCCAGGGCACAGGGACTTACGCCAAACGAAGTGGTAACACTGGCCAGCATCATTGACGAAGAGACGGCCAACAACCAGGAGAAGCCCACCATAGCAGGCATGTACCTGAACCGCCTGCACAGAGGCATGCTGCTACAGGCCGACCCCACGGTGAAGTATGCTCTGCACGACTTCAGCCTTAGGCGCATACTGAACCGCCACCTTACTGTGGACAGCCCATACAACACCTACCTCTATCCCGGTCTGCCGCCAGGCCCTATACGTGTGCCTTCCGTTGCGGCCATAGAGGCTGTGCTCAACCCTGCCGCGCACGACTTCCTCTACATGTGTGCCAAGGAGGACTTCTCCGGCACCCACAACTTTGCCCGCACCCTGGCCGAGCACAACCAAAATGCCCGCCGGTATCAGCAGGCGCTGAACCAGCGGGGCATAAGATAGGAGTGCCGGAACTATTTCTCAGGGGAAAGCCTTGTACTCTCCAAGTATCTTCAAGTCGCGCGTCAAGGGGATTATGGCGTCTATGGCCTGACGGTAGCGAGTGAGGTCGCTATAGGTAACGTCAACATAGAACAGGTACTCCCACTCGCGCCCAATGATGGGAAGCGACTGGATCTTCGTGAGGTTTATCTTGTAGAACGACAGGATGGCAAGTATGGCCGACAGCGAACCCTCCTCATGAGGCAGGGCAAACACAATGCTTGACTTGTCTGACTCCAGCAGCGGGCGCATCAGGTCGGCCTTCTGCGGCACGCAGCATACGAGGAAGCGGGTGAAATTGTGCTTATTGTCCTCAATGCCGTCCTCCAACACCTTCAGCCCATAGAGCCGCGCTGCCTCAGCGTGACAGATGGCTGCCCAGCCGTGATGCTGTCCCTCGGCTATCATCTTTGCGGCTCCGGCAGTATCGTCGGCTTCCACCACCCTGAGCTGCGGATGGCCTGCCAGATAGTGACGCGTCTGCCTCAGGGCCACAGGGTGTGAATGCACCTCGCTGATAGTATCCCAAGAGTCGCCGGGCAGGCAGCAGATGCAGTGAGTGATGTGCAGCTTATGCTCACCTACAACAGTAGTGCCGCTGTCACGCAGAAGCTCGTAGTTGTGGAGCAGCGAACCGGCAATGGTGTTCTCTATGGCAACCATTCCTACCACCGTGGGGTCCTTGCTGATGGAATCATACACCTGTTCGAACGTCTGGCAGCAGATGAGCTGCAGCTGTTCACCTTCAAAGTACTGGTGGGCGGCAATGTCATGAAACGATCCCGTCTCGCCCTGTATTGCTATTCTCTTCATATCTTTTCAGTCTATATTATTGTTCTGTGTTGTCTCTCTCATTCGACAAAGCTTCAGCCACACGCATGTCAAAGGGCGTGGTGAGCTTCATGTTCTCGCGGTTGCCTTCCACCGTTATCACCCTGTGGCCGTAGGACTGTACGACAGAAGCATCGTCAGTAAACATGTCGGAGTAAGGCTGGCGGAATGCCGCCTTAAGCAGCTGGGCATCAAAAACCTGCGGAGTCTGCACCAGGCGATACTCGCTGCGAGGCACCGTTATGCCCCACTCTTCCTTCTCCCCGTCAGTGCTTGTCTGAGCATCATCGGCATTAATCTTCAGCAGCGTCTCGACGACCGGCACCACAGGTATCACTGCACCGGCCCTGCGGGCTGCTTCGAAACATCTTGCAATGACCTCTACCGAGACGAAGGGACGCACTCCGTCGTGAACAGCCACCACACCGCAGGCATCGCCGGGCACCAGCTGCAGACCGTTCTTCACACTATGGAAGCGAGTGGCCCCGCCTGGTGCCAGCTGGTACTCCATGTTGAACTGATGAGTGCGGCACAGCTCTAACCAGTAGTCGTGCTGCTCGGTAGGCAGCACAAGGATAATGTTTAGTGAGGCACTGTATTCACGAAAGCGCATCAGGGTACGCATCAACACAGGCAGCCCCTTGACAGGCATGAACTGCTTGGGCACGGCACCGCCCATGCGTAGTCCCTTTCCTCCTGCCACTATTATGGCATAGTCTTCTGTTGTCATTGTCGGAGAGTTGTTTTATAATTTAGTATATGTGTGGGCCACTAATCTTTGAATACTTCCTATACTGAAAAAAGTAACTGTCTCAATGAAACAGTTACTTTCTTTATTTTGGTCGGGGCTACTGGACTCGAACCAGCGACCTCGCGCCCCCCAGACGTGTGCGCTACCAACTGCGCTAAGCCCCGAAACCATTATGCCGAACAGACTATGTTTCTGTTTTGCGGGTGCAAAGGTACTGCTTTTATTCCATACTGCCAAATTTTTCCGAATCTTTTTTTGAAAAAATTTGGTCTGCGCGGTCTTTACGGCCCATAAGCTGGTAATACCTGTGCCATTCAGCAAGCGAATGAAGCGGTATGTGCGCTCCCATCACCTCTGTGCTGCCGGTAATATCATCGGCTCTAAGCGGACATTCCACGCTTCTGCCTTTGCTGATGATGACGAAGCCTGCCAGCATATCTACCCCTACCCCATCTATGACAAACTCATGGAAATGGCGCGTGGCATACTTCGGGTTGGGCTTGTAGGGCAATTCCCTGCCCAAGCTGGCAAGGGCCGCGGCAGCCTGGCCGGCCTGATCCTCGTCTACCATTATGTCAATATCGTGGAAGCTCTCCACCTTTCCCTTAAGGAAAAGAAGCAGAGAGCCTCCAACGGCCCAAGTGATGTCCGCCTGGTTCAGGGCGTTTGCAATGTTGGCCAGCACAGCCAGCTTATGTCTCACTGTACCTTCTCTATTATCTTTCCGCCCTCCTCTATGGCCTGCATGTTAAGCGGTATCAGGTTGTGATGGCGCTCTGGCAGAGTTTTCTTCAGAGCCTTCTCAACGCCGCCTGTGCCCACTACAGGGCATACTTTTAGCAGACCGCCAAGGACTATCATGTTGAATATTTTGCCGTTCTTCATCTCGGCAGCCTTGTCCATAGCGTCAATCTTGTACACGCTGATGTCCTTGCGGGTTGGGGGATTGATGATGCCATAGCTGTCATAGATGAGGATGCCGCCCTCCTTCAGCTTTGGCTCGAACTTCTCTAAAGACGGCTGGTTCAGCACTATTGCTATGTCGTACTTGCTGAGTATGGGCGAAGAGATGCGCTCGTCGCTCACTATCACGGTGACGTTGGCAGTGCCTCCGCGCTGCTCCGGGCCGTATGCCGGCATCCACGTCACCTCCTTGTCCTCCATAAGTCCCGAGTATGCAAGAATCTTTCCCATTGAGAGCACACCCTGGCCTCCGAAACCTGATATGATTATTTCCTTCTTCAAAGCCTCTCCCCCGGCCCCTCCCGCGGAGGGGAGGGGAGTAGATACTTTTGCTTGCTGAATATCACTCATAATTATATGTTATGTGTTTTTAATTGTTCCGATAAATGGCATTCTCGCATAAGAGTCTATATACTCCCCTCCCCACCGCGGGAGGGGTTGGGGGTGGGGCTGATAGTGTCTTTTAGGTCACCCTTCGGGTAGAAGGGGAACATGTTTTCCTTCATCCATTCATTGGCCTTTGAAGGCGTTAGCTTCCAGCCGCTGTTGCATGTGCTCACAAACTCCACGAGCGAGCTGCCCTTGCCGTCCATCGAAGCCTGGAAGGCTTTCTTCAGGGCCTTCTTTGCCTTCAGTATGCTGGCCACCGACTCTACCGACTGTCGTGTGACGTAGCAAGTGCCCTCCAGTCCAGCAGCTATGTCGGCCATCTTCAGCGGGTATCCGTGCAGCTTCGGGTCGCGGCCGTAGGGGCATGTCGACGTTTTCTGTCCCAGCAGCGTTGTGGGAGCCATCTGTCCGCCCGTCATGCCGTAGATGGCATTGTTGACGAAGATGATGACAATGTTCTCGCCGCGGTTCAGGGCGTGTATGGTTTCGCAGGTGCCTATGCAAGCCAGGTCGCCGTCGCCCTGGTAGGTGAACACCAGGCGGTCGGGCCAGCAGCGCTTAATGCCGGTGGCAAGTGCGGGGGCACGTCCGTGGGCAGCCTCCTGCCAGTCTACTCAGTATCTTTCCGGCTGATCGGACCGCATGCACGGCATCATATTTGTCATACGGGACAAGAATATCCACTTTAACCTGTTTCATTTTGATCCCGTCCTGAATCGCGTGAAGAAGCTTCTCTATTCCACGCCCTTGCTTGGCGCTAATACAAATGCCGT
>JAFTAR010000013.1 GCA_017455495.1 Prevotella sp. | reverse complement strand
CACGGCACCTACGTGATACACCGTCTGGTCTACCGACGTGTAGGCATTGAGGTTGGCGCCAAACTTCACGCCGATGGTCTCGCACCAGGGCACTATGCCCAGTCTGTTGCCTTTTCCGGGGAAGTTCCTCGTGCCGTTGAAGGCCATGTGCTCCAGGAAGTGGGCCAGTCCGCGCTGGCGCGGTTCCTCCAGGATGCTGCCCACGCGCTGGGCAATGTAGAAGTCGGCCAGGCCTGGCTCCTTGGCGTTGTGGCGGATGTAGTAGGTCATTCCGTTTCTCAGCGTGCCAGTGCGGACCTCGGGGTCCATGGGCAGCGGCTGTGCCGTGGCCCCCATAAAGGCAGCCACCAGCAGTAGTGTAAAAAGAGTTCTTTTCATCTAAATTATTATAGTTATTTGGATTGGCGTGATAATAGGCATTCAAAGTTACAACCTTTTCTTCAGCATTGAGGCAGTGGCGGGCGTTTTTTACTTTTTTTTAACCGTTTTCTTGGCCATGTCAGAAAATTGGCATACCTTTGCAGCAACCCAAGACCGATGTCTTGCCATCATTATCCCAGGACAAGCTGTTATGATAGAATTAGGAAAATACAACACCCTCCGCATAGACCATGCTGCCGATCATGGTCTTTACCTTGCCGGCGATGAACTTACAGGCGACATTCTGATGCCCCAGCGCTACGTCACCCCTCAGATGAATGTGGGCGACGAGGTGGAAGTCTTCGTGTATCTTGACCAGGACGAGCGCATCGTGGCCACTACAGAGACACCTTTAGCCACCGTTGGCCAGTTCGCCTTCCTGCAAGTGGCATGGACCAACCAGTATGGTGCCTTTCTCAGCTGGGGCCTCATGAAAGACCTGTTCTGCCCCTTCCGCGAGCAGAAGCAGCGCATGGAGCGGGGCAAGGGCTACATAGTCTACGTGAAGGAGGACGAGGCCACCCACCGCCTCATGGCCACTGCCAAGGTTGAGAAACACATAGAGATGTGCGAAAAATTACTTCATGGCACCGCCGTTGACTGCCTTGTATGGCAGAAGACAGAGCTGGGCTTCAAGGTAATAATAGACAACCGCTACCAGGGTCAGCTCTACGACAACCAGATATTCCGGCCGTTGCGCACCGGCGACCGCCTCACGGCCTACGTGGACCATGTGCGTCAGGACGGCAAAGTCGATGTCACCCTTCAGCCCACCGGCCATCGCCAGGCTCTTGACTTTGCCGAGGTGCTGCTGCGCTACCTCTATGAGAACGATGGCCGCTGCAACCTGGGCGACAAAGCCCCGGCAGAGCTTATTGCCGACCGTTTCCAGGTGTCGAAGAAAACCTACAAGCGCGCCGTGGGCGACCTATACCGCCGCCGCCTTATCGTCATTGAGGACGACGGCATACGCCTGGCATAGCCCTGTGCTCGTGTTAAAAAATGGTAAACTTGCTGCTTTTACGCTATTTATGCGTACCTTTGCAGCCTCTAAGCCCCCTAAGTTAGGGGATTGGGGGTCTGAACAGGCGCAGACTTCCAAGTAGTAATCAATGTTAGAAACCGGTCTGAGACGCTTGTTCAGACCCCCTTTTCCCCCTAACTTAGGGGGATTATGAAACCAAGATGAATATCCAATTTGAATGCCCCGACAAGGTGAACGGCGTGATGACCATCACCATAGAACAAAGCGACTATCAGGCAGAAGTAGACAAGAAACTGAAGGACTACCGCAAGCGCGCACAGGTGCCCGGATTCCGCCCCGGCATGGTGCCCATGAGCCTCATCAAGCGCCAGTATGGCACAGCCATAAAGGCCGACGAGGTGAACCGAGTGCTCAGCGACAAGCTCTTTGAGTATATCCGCGAGAACAAGATACAGATGCTGGGCGAGCCCATGCCCAACGAGGAGAAGCAGACCCCGCAGGACCTGGCCACCGACGGCCCCTTCACCTTCGTGTTCGACATTGCCGTGGCACCGGAGTTCACCATTGAGCTGAACAACAAGGACCAGGTGGACTACTATGACATCGCTGTTGACGACAAGATGATCGACGAGCAGGTGCAGATGTTCCAGAGCCAGGCCGGCGAGTTCGTGGAGGCCCAGGAGTGGAGCGGCAACGACACCCTCACCGGCGACCTGCGCCAGCTGGATGCCGAGGGCAACACCCTTGAGGGCGGCATAGAGACCGAGGGCGGCATGGTGATGCCAAGCTACGTTAAGGGCGAGGACGAGAAGAAGAAGTTCGACGGTGCAAAGCCCGGCGACATCATCATCTTCAACCCCAAGAAGGCCTATCCCGACAACGATGCCGAGGTGGCAGCACTGCTCAAGGTGGACAAGGAGAAGGTGAAGGACCTGGACAGCGACTTCAGCTTCCAGATTACCGGCATACGCCACTTCCAGCCCCACGCCATTGACCAGCAGCTCTTCGACCGCATCTTCGGCGAGGGCAACGTGAAGGACGAGGCCGAGTTCCGCCAGAAGATTTCAGATGCCATCAGCACGCAGCTTGCAGCCAGCAGCGACTTCCGCTTCCTGCGCGACGTGCGCACATACGCAGAAAATAAGGTGGGCGAGCTTACCTTCCCCGATGCTCTGCTGAAGCGCTTCATGGAGACCAAGAACAAGGACAAGGAAGCCGACTACGTGGAGAAAAACTACGAGGGCAGCATCAAGGAGCTGAAGTGGCACCTCATCAAGGAGCAGCTCGTGGCAGCCAGCAACATCAAGGTTGAGGATGCCGACGTGAAGCAGGTGGCCAAGGGCGCCATTCGCCAGCAGTTTGCACAGTACGGCATGAACGACATCCCCGAGGACGTCCTTGAGAAATATGCCGACGAGCAGCTGAAGAAGGGTGATAATACAGAGGCCTACGTTGACCGTGCCGTTGACCTCAAACTTATGCAGGCACTGAAGGCAGCCGTAAATCTCAACCACAAGAAGATTACTCTCGACGAATTCAACAAGCTGGCCTGATGCCATTACCAGGTGCCTTGGCAGGCACGTATAAACACACAGATTGACACGGTTCTTGACATACCCTTCCGGGGGAATAAGAGCCGTGTCATTTATTCATTAAGACAACTAAAACAAAACACATAAAGATATGGAAGCAAAGAAAGCACTCCTCATGATTCTTGACGGATGGGGAATTGGACAGCACGGACGTGGTGACGTAATATTCAACACACCTACACCTTACCTTGATTATCTCACGGCAACAAGCGCTCACTCGCAGCTGCAGGCCAGCGGCGAGGACGTGGGCCTGCCCGACGGCCAGATGGGCAACTCGGAGGTGGGCCACCTCAACATTGGCGCCGGACGCATTGTTTACCAGGACCTGGTGAAGATAAACCGCGCCTGCAAGGACGGCAGCATCGTGGAGAACCCTCAGGTGAAGGAAGCCTACACATACGCCAAGCAGAACGGCAAGAAGCTGCACCTCATGGGCCTGTGCAGCGACGGCGGCGTGCACTCAAGCCTTGACCACCTGTTCAAGCTCATTGAGGTGGGCAAGCACTACGGCCTGAAGAACCAGGTCTTCGTTCACTGCTTCATGGACGGCCGCGACACCGACCCCAAGAGCGGCAAGGGCTTCATTCAGCAGGTAAGCGAGGTGTGCGAGAAGAACTCTGCTGCCATAGCATCCATCGTAGGCCGCTTCTACGCCATGGACCGCGACAAGCGCTGGGAGCGAGTGCAGCAAGGCTACAACTTGCTGGTGCGCGGCGAGGGAAAGCAGGCCACCAACTTGGTGCAGGCCATGCAGGAAAGCTACGACGAGGGCATCACCGACGAGTTCATAAAGCCTATCCACAACGCCAGCGTGAACGGCTGCATCGAGGAGGGCGACGTGGTGATTTTCATCAACTTCCGCAACGACCGCGCCAAGGAGCTCACCATCGTGCTCACCCAGGAAGACATGCCTGAGCAGGGCATGAAGACCATACCCGGACTGCAGTACTACTGCATGACCCCCTACGACGCCAAGTTCCAGGGCGTTCACATTCTCT
>JAFTAR010000151.1 GCA_017455495.1 Prevotella sp. | reverse complement strand
GCTCCACTATGCTTCAGACTGCGATGCAAAGGTACAAAATCGTCTCTGATTTACCAAATATCTGAGGATGAAATGCAACCTGCAATTTGAGCTATTGACTATCTACCACTCAAAAATAGCCTGCAAAATGAGCTATACGCCAAATAAAACCGTTAAATATTTGGCAGTTAAAGGAAAAAGCCTTAATTTTGCAAGCTGAAACTAACTATTTTTCTTTACATTAACTAATAACACAAACAAACGCGTATGAAAAAAATCTTTACCCTTATCGCCCTGGCTCTTACTGCCATCGGTGTTAACGCCCAGGACTGGAACGCCTCAAATGCTGAGTCCCTTGCTAATGGAACAAGAATCCTCAACAATGACTTTGTGCAAATTAACACTGCTGTGCAGGACACTGAGGCAGCAGAGATCAAGGATGAAAATGACAATGCAGATCCCAAGACTTTCGGAGGCTACACTTTCACCAAGTATGTCAACATCCGTGTTGATGGCGCTCCTGCTGCTGACAATAACTGGGAAGGCACTGCTTACGGTGACGCTGATCCTGCTGGCATTTCCCTCATTGTGAAGGCCAAGCAGAACACCGATGTTACCCTTTACTACAAGCATGGCGACGGCAAAGCAGTGTCATGCATTGATCAGACAACAGGTAAGAGTGTTCCTGTTGCTGAAACAGCAGTTGAAGGCCTTGACCACTATTACATTGGCATAGTCAAGATTCTTGAAGGTCACACGTACACTATCTATGCTAAGGGAGGCACTACCGGTCTTAGCGGCATTTCCACCGCAGCAACTCCTGCCGCAGAGGAAATCACTAACGGAACAGATGTTTCTGTAACTTGGACAATGGCCGACCCCGAAACTATCCTCAGCACATCAACTGTTCCCGCAGCCATCTCTGATGCAAATGTTACATTAGGTGATGGCATCGTTTATCAGGGAACTGTGCTTTGGAATGAAATTGGTTTTACAAAGCTTCAGCCAGTTTCTGATGATAAGGGAAAGAATGAGTACGCTAATGCCAAGAGCATGAATAAGTACATTGATTTCCAGATTACTCCAGTTGGAAAGTATCAGATTACAAAGGTCGAATTCGATGTCATTAAGATTGGAACAGGTGATCCAACCATCTTTGTTGACCTTATTGAGGGTGATGGAACAGCTAATACTATTGGCGACAATGTGGCAATTCGCAGGAACAATGATAGCGAAACCACTGATATCCACCAGACATATGAAGCAAAAACTAAGGTTTCTGACCAGCCTGTTTCCCTTCGCATTTACGTCGGAAAATTGGCAAACAACAAGCAGATAGGTATTGCCAATGTTGTCATTACTGGTGTAATTGATTCTGATGATTTAGCTGCCGGCATTGCCAACATTAATGCTGCTGCCCAGCAGAGCGGAACCCGTTACAACATCGCCGGCCAGCAGGTTGACGCCAGCTACAAGGGCGTTGTAGTAGTGAACGGCCAGAAGATGCTGCAGAAGTAATACTTGCTGAATCCCTGTAATACTGCTCCCCGGCGGCAATGAGCCGTCGGGGAGTTTTAATAATAAAGCAAAAATGAAGAAAACATTACTTACCCTCCTTGCTGCCTTGGCCCTTATGCCTGCCCTGGCAGCTAACAACGTGGCTCCGTGGGGCTGGGCAACCTGCTCTGACGAGTCTGGAACGGCCTACAACCTTAGCGGCGGAAACTTCCAGGATGCCAAAAAGGTTACCTTGACAGCTCTTGGCAACGGACAGACCGACGACCAGCAGATAAAGCAGGCCATCGCCATGAACGACATCATTATCCTTGACGGCTCCAATGGCGACTTCATAATAGAAGAGGTGATGAAGATTGCCTCTGCTAAGAACAAGACCATCATAGGCATCAACAATGCACGCCTGTGCACGAAGTTCTTCCTCACCGATGAGGACAATACCTATCTGGCTCAGCAGCATCTGGACAATCTTAGCAGCACAGACCAATACACAGGCACCCTGCCCGACGGCACCACGCTGACTTGCGACAAGCGCGCCTTCTTCACCAAGAAAGCCATGATGGAGCTGCAGTATCAGAAGACCGGCATTTATTCCCTGCCCAACAAGGCTGGCATCTTCCATATAGACACCTCTACCGAGAATGTCATCATCCGCAACCTCTCGCTCATCGGTCCGGGAGCTGTCGACATCGACGGTGCCGACCTCATCACCAACCAGGGCAAGCACATCTGGATAGACCACTGCACCTTCGTGGACTCCCAGGACGGTGCCCTTGACAGCAAGGTCTGCGACTGGTCCACCTATACCTATAATCACTTCTACTACACCGAACGCAGCTACTCTCATGCCTACACCTGCGGCTGCGGATGGGCTGATGGCACCATGACGCTCCACCTCACCTTTGCCTGCAACATCTGGGGCAAGGGCTGCGTGCGCCGTCTGCCTCAGTGCGGCGACTGCTATGTGCACTTGGTTAACAACTACCACAACTGTCCATACAACAGCGTTGGCATGACCATCAACGACGGCTGCACGGCTCTTGTGGAGAACAACTACGCTGCCAACGGCGTTAACAGCCCGCTCACCGGCAGCGGCAGCAACCGCAGGGTCACCGCGCGCGGCAATAACTTCAATGCTACATCTGTTGGCGCAGAGGTTACCATGCCCTACCAGTACACGAAGATTGCCGTTGCCGACGTGCCTGCCACGCTGACAGGCACAGAAGGAGCCGGAGCCACGCTGGGCAACAGTGCCGACTATATCCTCTCCACCATTCCTACTGCCGAGCGTGTGGCAAGCGGTGAAACGGTGTATGTCTTTGTGAAGGAAGATACACACATCGGCAACGAGATAACAGAAGTGGGCGGCATCACCGTCACCTTCGATCCCAGCGTTACCGACTGGCGTAGCGGTGGAACCAGCAATGATGCACAGGAAGTGGACGGCGTAGAAATCACTGGATACTATACTCAGAGTGATAAAACCAATGGCGCCCCCATCCTCATTGAGACCACAAAGCCTGGCACGCTCACCATCTTCCTTGGTGGCGGAATAGCTACAAATAAGTCTGTCAACATGCAGGAAGGCGAGGGCGGCCTCACGGCCACCGTGCTCAGCAGCGGGGCCCAGATAGAAAACGGCGCAAAGCCGACAACAGAGATTAATGCTTGGGATGCCCTCATTTATACTCTGGAGGCAAACAAGAGCTATAAGTTCTTCGTGGGCGGCACGAAGTGGCGCCTGGCTGCCATCCGTTATATCCCCGACTACTCTGGCATTACTACTGTCAACGGGGAACAGCCGAGTGCCGGACGCACCTATAACCTGCAAGGACAGGAGGTGACGGCACCTACTCACCGTGGCCTTTACATCGTGAACGGCAGAAAAACAATACTGCGCTGAGAAAAAGGCAGTGCCTTTTGGGAAAATAGCACTGCCTTTTGGAAAAATAGCACTGCCTTTTGGAAAAATAGCAGTGCTTTTTTTTCTGCCATTTCCTTGGATAATAAAAAAGGAATAGCTAACTTTGCAAAAAAATGAGGAGCATGGTTACAGGAAGGAAATACCCGGTAGGAATACAGACTTTTTCGGAAATCATCCGCAACGGATATGTCTATGTGGACAAGACAGACCTCGTTTGGCAGATGACACACTATGCCAAGTATATATTCCTAAGCAGGCCGCGTCGTTTCGGTAAGTCGCTGCTCACCTCAACTTTGGAGTCCTATTTCCGAGGAGAGAAGGAGTTGTTCAAAGGTCTGAAGATTATGGCGCTGGAACAGGACTGGGAGCAGTACCCGGTTCTTCGCTTCGATATGAGTCTTGCGAAAGGGCAAGATACGGCAGAGGACCTGAGAGCAGCTATACTGTTGATTCTTAAACCGTATATGAAACTGTATGGAAAAGATGATGACGAAAAGACTCCTGGAAGTGTATTGTCTGGTCTGATAGAAAGGGCTTTTGAACAGACTAAGAAGCAGGTGGCGGTGATCATTGACGAGTACGACGCACCGCTGCTTGAAGTGATTCACGAGAGCGGGCAGATGGGAGCCATGCGCAAAGTTATGCAGGAGTTCTACCAACCCTTGAAGGCCTGCGAGGCTAAGATAAAGTTCTGCTTCATCACAGGCATCACCAAGTTCTCACAGCTAAGCATCTTTTCTACCATCAACAACCTGACTAACGTCACTATGGACACAATGTTTGCCACTATATGCGGCATGACCGAGCGGGAACTTACCACCACGCTATGGGAAGACATTGAGCGGCTTGCAGCTATCCATGAATTAACGGCCGAAGAGATGCACGACAAGCTGAAAAAGAAATATGACGGCTATCACTTTGCACGTGCATCAGAGGGCGTGTACAATCCATACAGTCTGCTGAAAGCTTTCCAGCAGCGTGAGTTACGCAATTGGTGGTTTGAGAGCGGCACCCCTTCGTTCCTCATCCTGCAACTTCAGCGCTTCAATACCGACATAATGCAGATGGAACGCTTGGAAGTTCCCTCGGAAGCCTTCGACCAACCCACGGAGAACATGCAGGACGCACTGCCGCTGCTATACCAGAGCGGATACCTTACCATTAAGGACTACGACCGTTTCTCAGAGGCTTACACTCTGTCAATTCCCAATCAGGAAGTGCGCATAGGATATGTAAACGGTCTGATGCCTGTATACACTGGCCTTAAGAGCGCAGACGTGCAGATGGGGTTCGCGGCGAAATTTTGGAAAGCGCTGAGAATGCAGGATGTGGAACAGGCCATGCAGGAACTAAAGGCATACATGGCGGGCATACCATACGTGGAGGGCTTCAAAAAGAAACTCGCTGAAGCTGCCACGGCAGAGGGATTCTACGAATATACGCTCTATCTCATCTTCTCCATGCTTAACGTATATGTCAGGACTCAGGTGAAGTGCAGCACTGGTCGCACAGACATGGTGGTGTGGATGCCAGATGTCACATACGTCTTTGAATTCAAGACCAACCAGACAGCCCGCGAGGCATTGGAGCAGATAGATACAAAAGGCTATGCCTTCCCCTATCATACGGAAGGAAGAAAGGTGGTGAAAATTGGTGTAAGGTTTAATGCCGACAACCGCATCCCAGAAGAATGGGTCATAGCGTAAGTCTTTTCTTTGTTATGGAAAAATAGCAGTGCCTTTTGAAAAAAGGGGGCTGTGTCGCTAATTTTGACACAGCCTCCTTTCCTGTTTCAGAATGTCACCTTCCTTGTCTGTCCGTCCTGTTGCCTCACTATCCTTATTCCCCGGCGGGGCAGGGTGGCGCTTGAGGCACGCCGGCCAAGCAAGTCGTAGGTGGCGCTGTGGCCCGCGGGCGTTGCCGTCACCGCTTCTACTTCTGCGTATATCTCTGTGTCGGCAGTGCTGAAGTTCTAGTCCCTGTTAAAGAATCCAGTCTCAGGATCCAGATAGCGGTCTCTTTTTATAACGGCAAGGTAAGTAAGTATGATCCCCAGTACCATCAGGGGAACG
>JAFTAR010000150.1 GCA_017455495.1 Prevotella sp. | reverse complement strand
TGCCTTCCACGACAACTACCTTGACGTGGACTACGACCTGTCAAAGGTGCTCTTCATTGCCACGGCAAACAACCTCAGCACTATTCCCAAGCCACTGCTGGACCGCATGGAGATAATAGAGCTGAGCGGCTACATCACAGAGGAGAAGATAGAGATAGCCAAGCGCCACCTCATTCCCAGGGAGCTGGACAGCACGGGCCTGAAGACCCTTAAGGACAAGCCGAGGTTCAACAAGGCCGTGGTGGAGAAGATTATTGAACGCTACACGCGCGAGAGCGGAGTGCGCCAGCTGGAGAAGCAGATAAACAAGGCCATGCGCAAACTGGCCTACAAGATAATGATTAGCGGGCAGACGGCAAAAGACGAAAAGAGCCTGAAGGACAGCAAACTAATAAAGCTTACACCCGACTCGCTGGAGGACCTGCTGGGCAAGCCGCCCTTCTACCGCGACATCTATCAGGGCAACGACTATGCCGGAGTTGTGACGGGACTGGCATGGACCAGCGTGGGCGGTGAAATACTGTTCATCGAGACTTCGCTCTCAAAGGGCAAAGGCCAGAAACTCACACTTACCGGAAACCTGGGCGACGTGATGAAGGAAAGCGCCGTCCTGGCACTGGAATACGTGAAGGCCCATGCCGACACGCTGAATATAGACTACCGCATTTTCGACCACTACAACCTGCACATCCACGTGCCGGAGGGAGCCACTCCCAAGGACGGCCCCTCGGCAGGCATCACCATAGCCACCTCCATAGCATCGGCTCTTACTCAGCGCAAGGTGAGGAAGAACGTGGCCATGACGGGCGAGATAACCCTGAGGGGAAAAGTGCTGCCAGTGGGCGGAATAAAGGAGAAGATACTGGCTGCCAAGCGTGCCGGGATAACCGACATAGTGCTCTGCAAGGAAAACGAAAAGGATATTCTGGAGATTCCCGACATGTATCTCTCTGGCGTCACCTTCCACTACGTTGAGGACGTACAGGACGTTTGGGCCTTTGCCCTGACAGACCAGAAGGTGAAGAATGCCGTGACGTTCAATATTGAGGAGGAAGAGAAGCCTGAGAAAAAGGATAACAACCAGTAACTGCCAGACAACGTGACGTTCAAGCTGCAACATACCGACCCTGCCTCTGATGCCCGTGCCGGAGTGATAACCACCGATCACGGCGACATCCTCACACCCATCTTCATGCCTGTCGGCACATGCGGCAGTGTGAAGGGCGTACACTTCAGTGAGCTGCGCGATCAGGTAAAGGCACAAATCATACTTGGCAACACCTACCACCTATACCTCCGCCCCGGACTTGAAACGCTGAGGAAGGCCGGCGGCCTGCACCGTTTCAACACCTGGGACAGGCCCATCCTGACCGACTCCGGCGGTTTCCAGGTCTTTTCGCTGACAGGCATAAGGAAGCTGAGAGAAGAAGGCTGCGAGTTTCAGAGCCACATAGACGGCAGCCGCCACATCTTCACGCCAGAGAACGTGATGGACACGCAGCGAGTGATAGGTGCCGACATAATGATGGCCCTCGACGAGTGTCCGCCGGGTGAGAGCGACTACCAGTATGCCAAGAAGAGCCTCGGGCTAACCCAGCGCTGGCTGGACCGCTGCATAAAGAGGTTCAACGAGACAGAGCCGCTCTACGGTCACCGCCAGACTCTCTTCCCCATTGTGCAGGGCTGCAAGTACAAAGACCTCAGGCAGGAGGCTGCCAAGCATGTATGCGACAGGCTCGCCATGCTCAACGACGGCGGGGGGGCTTCAATAGGAGGTCTGGCCGTGGGAGAGCCTACGGAGGTGATGTACGAGATGATAGAGGTGGTGAATGCCATCCTGCCCAAGGACCGCCCCCGCTATCTCATGGGTGTGGGCACTCCGCAGAACATCCTTGAGGCCATAGAGCGAGGTGTGGACATGTTCGACTGCGTAATGCCCACCCGCAACGGGCGCAACGCCATGCTCTTCACCTACCAGGGAACAATGAACCTGAGGAACAAGAAGTGGGAGCACGACTTCAGCCCTATTGACCCCGACGGATGCTACATAGACCAGCTGCACACAAAGGCCTACCTGCACCACCTGTTCAAGGCCCAGGAGCTGCTTGCTCTCCAGATAGCCAGCATACACAACCTGGCATTCTACCTGAGGCTGGTCACAGACGCGCGCGAACATATAATAAATGGTGACTTTACCCAGTGGAAGCGTTCAGTCATCGAAGACTTAGGACGAAGAATATGAAGCGCCTCGACCGCTACATAATACGCAAGTTCATTGGCACTTACATCTTTGCCATACTGCTGATAATATCCATCAGCATTGTTTTCGACTTCAACGAGAACATGGCAAAGTTTGCAACCCACCATGCACCTTGGCGCGCCATCATCTTCGACTACTACGCCAACTTCGTACCGTATTTTGCCTGTCTCTTCTCTCCGCTCTTTGTTTTCATTGCCGTAATCTTCTTTACCTCCAAACTGGCGGGCAACAGCGAGATTATTGCCATGCTGGCATCGGGAGTGAGCTTCCGCAGGCTCATGCGCCCATACATGCTGTCGGCCGCCCTCATTGCAGGCATCAACTTCTGCCTTAGCGCATACGTCATTCCACATGGAAACGTGGTGAGACAGAACTTCGAGGCTCTCTACAAGAATAAGCAGAGGATAACCACAGCCACCAACGTACAGCTTCAGGTGGGTCCGGGCATCATTGCCTACATTCAGCAGTACGACAACAACTCAAAGCGCGGCTACGGGTTCTCGCTCGATAAGATAGAGAACAAAAAGCTGGTAAGCCACATGACGGCCAGCACCATACAGTATGACACCATTGCCGACGAGCGCTTCCATTGGCGCGCATCAAACTACAAGATACGCACCCTGAGGGGCCTGCGCGAGAAGATTGAGACTGGCAGCGAGATAGACACCATGATAATGATGGAGCCAATGGACCTGGTATACAGCAAGGGCCAGCAGGAACAGTTCACCTCGCCAGAGCTGCTGCGCTACATATCAAAGCAGCAGGAGAGGGGCTCTACAAACGTGGTGCAGTATGAAGTGGAGTACCACAAGCGCATAGCCACCTCCTTTGCCTCGTTCATTCTCACCATCATCGGAGCCTCGCTGGCTGCACGCAAGCGCAAGGGAGGCATGGGCATGGCCCTCGGCATAGGCTTGGCGCTGTCCTTCACCTACATACTGCTGCAGACCATCTCGGCAACATTCGCCATACAGGCCAACACACCGCCAATGCTTGCCGCCTGGATTCCGAACATTCTATACGTCTTCATAGCATACTTCTGCTACCGACAAGCCCCGAACTAAGGGAAAATTGAAAACTGAAAAATGACATTTGAAGAGACATACCTTAACGACAACATCCTCGATGCGCTCTACGACATGCACTTCGAGGAAATGACACCCATACAGGAGAAGTGCATTCCCCTGATTCTTGACGGCCACGACGTGCTCGGAGTGGCTCAGACCGGCACAGGAAAGACAGCCGCCTACCTGCTGCCAATACTTTCCATGCTTGATGATGGGGACTACCCCCAGGAAGCCATCAACTGTGTTGTGATGGCGCCTACCCGCGAGCTGGCACAGCAGATAGACCAGGCCATGGAGGGCTTCTCCTACTACCTGCCTGAAGTGAGCAGCATTGCCGTCTACGGAGGCAACGACGGAGGGCGCTTCGACCAGGAGCTGAAAGGCCTGCGCGGAGGAGCACCAGTGGTTATTGCCACTCCGGGACGCTTGCTGAGCCACATGAAGGTGGGCAACCTGGACCTCTCGAAGACCTCTTTCTTCGTTCTTGACGAGGCCGACCGCATGCTCGACATGGGCGTCATTGACGACATAATGCAGATTACAAAGCTGCTGCCGGAGAACTGCCAGCGGGTGATGTTCTCTGCCACCATGCCTTCAAAGGTGCGCGAGCTGGCGGTGTCCCTGCTTAAGAATCCCATGGAGGTGAAGCTGAAGGTGAGCCGCCCTGCCGACAAGATAAAGCAGCAGGCCTACGTGTGCTACGACCCGCAGAAGCTGAAAATCATTGACAACCTGTTCCAGAACGGCGACCTGCAGAGGGTCATCATCTTCTGCGGGAAGAAAGATCGCGTGAAGGACATCAACCGCCAGCTCACCCGTCTGAAGATAAACTGTGCCCCTATGCACAGCGACCTCACCCAGCAGGAACGCGACGACGTGATGTACCGCTTCAAGGCCGGGCAGGTGGACGTCCTCGTAGCCACCGACATCGTGGCCCGAGGCATAGATATTGACGACATACGCATAGTGATAAACTTCGACGTGCCCCACGATGCCGAGGACTACGTGCACCGCATAGGCCGCACAGCCCGTGCCGACCGCGACGGCCAGGCCATTACCTTTGTCAACGACACAGACATCATACGCTTCAAGCAGATTGAGCGGTTCTTAGGAAAGGAAGTAGAGAAGCTGCCGCTGCCGGAAGGCATCGGCGAAGGGCCCGACTACAATTCCCCTGTTGCAAAAGGCGGCCAGAGAAAGGCCTCTCACTCACACCACAGAGGCGGCGGCAAGGGGCCCTCAGGCAGGAATGGCGGAAAGAACAGGGGCAAGAAGACTGCAACTAAAAAGCAAGAACAAAAGTAATTCAAAGAGATGAAGATAGGAGACAAGGTGAAATTCCTGAGCGAGATTGGAGGCGGCCGGGTGGCCGGCTTCCAGGGAAAGAATATCGTCCTGGTTGAAGACGAGGACGGCTTCCAGCTGCCAATGCCAATATCCGAGGTAGTGGTAGACGGCAATGACAGCTACGACACAGGCCGCATAGTTGCCGCAAAGAACAAGGCAAAGGAGCAGGAAGCCGCGAAGGAGAAAGAAACGGAGCCGGCCGACATGCCCGTGACCTTCAGGCCAAAGCCACAGGAGCGCAAGGGCGGTGAGCAGCTCTCGGCATACCTCGCCTTCGTGCCTATGGACGTCAAGGAGCTGTCGCAGACCCGCTTCGAAGCCTACTTCGTCAACGACTCCAACTACTACCTCCGCTTCACTTACCTCTCTGCAGAGTCGGGAGCCTGGCACTTCAGGCATACCGACGAGGTGGAGCCAAACACCAAGGTGTTCATTGAGGAGTTCGGACGCGAAGACCTGGGCCAGATGGAGCGCGTGGCCATACAGATTCTGCCCTACAAGCGCGACAAGACCTTCATGCTGAAACCTGCCATAGACGTACAGCTGCGCATTGACGGCGTGAAGTTCTTCAAGCTGCACACGTTCCAGGACTCCGACTTCTTTGAGCAGCCTGCCCTCGTCTACACCATTGTGAAGAACGACAAGGCTGCACAGCCCTTGGCCATTGACCCGCAGCAGCTAAAGGCCAGCCTCTTTGCAAAAGCCGAGCCTGAGGGCAGACCGCAGGTGGTGACACCACCGGCAAAGGATGGCGACCCGCTTGTCGTTGATCTCCACGCCTCCGAACTGCTTGAGACCACGGCAGGCATGTCGGCCTCAGACATTCTCAATTATCAGCTCGACATTTTCCGCCGCACCCTGAAGCAGCACGAGAAGCAGCGCGGCATGAAGATAGTGTTCATCCACGGAAAGGGCGAAGGTGTGCTGCGCAAGGCCATCGTAAACGAGCTGCGCTACCGCTACAAGTCATACACCTTCCAGGATGCCTCGTTCCAGGAATACAGCTACGGAGCCACACAAGTAACGATAAAATAGGAATACTACCATGAAGTACGGACTCGTAAAAGTGGCCGCCGCCATACCCGGCGTAAGGGTGGCCGATGTAGAGTATAACATTCTGCAGATAGAGAACATCATAGCGCAGGCAGAGGGAAAAGGCGTGGAAATCATCGTGTTCCCCGAACTATCCCTGACGGGCTACAGCTGCCAGGACCTGTTCCACCAGCAGCTGCTCCTGGAGAAAGCTGAGGAAGGTATCCTCATGCTGCTCGACTTCACGCGCAAGCTCGACATCATCACCATCGTGGGAGTACCCGTAAGAATAGGCTCTCTGCTCTATAACTGCGCAGCAGTCGTTCAGCACGGCATCATTCTCGGTCTGGTGCCAAAGACATACCTGCCAAACTACGGAGAGTTCTACGAGAAGAGGTGGTTTGCCTCTGCCACCGACCTTCAGGAGCAGGACATCTACTTTGCCGGCAGCCCTGTCCACGTGACAGGCCGCCCACAGGTGTTCCGCACCTGCGACGGCGTGGGCTTCGGCATAGAGATCTGTGAGGACGTGTGGGCACCGCTGCCGCCCAGCAACCAGCTGGCAATGGCCGGAGCCGACATCATTTTCAACCTCTCGGCCACCGACGAGCTTACCGGCAAGCACAACTACCTGCTTAACCTGCTGTCGCAGCAGAGCGCACGCATGATGTGCGGATACGTGTACAGCAGCTGTGGCTACGGCGAGTCGACACAGGACGTGGTATATGGCGGCAACGCCCTTATCTACGAGAACGGACGGCTGCTCAGCCAGGCAGCACGCTTCGCCATGGAGCCTCAGTGGCGCATGCAGCAGATTGACGTGGACAGGCTTAGAGCCGAGCGGCAGAACAACACCACCTTCCGCACTGCCGTAGGCGAGGCTTCTTCAGCCTCAAAGGCATCCACCATTGACTGCAAGCCCGTGGAACAAAGGGACTTCGAGCTGATACGCCCCGTAGAGCCGCACCCCTTCATTCCCTCCACAGAGCAGATGACAGACCGCTGCGAGGAAATACTCAACATACAGACCATGGGCCTCGTGAAGCGGCTGCAGCACACGCATTGCGACAAGGCCGTCATAGGCATCAGCGGAGGCCTTGACTCAACCCTGGCCCTGCTCGTCGTGGTAAGGGCCTTCGACCGCATAGGCCTCTCGCGCAGCGGCATCATAGGCATCACCATGCCAGGCTTCGGCACCACCGACCGCACCCATCAGAACGCCGTCATGCTGATGGAGTCGCTTGGCATAACCCAGCGCGAGATAAGCATAGCCAAGGCCGTAACACAGCACTTCGAGGACATTGGCCACAACATGCAGCAGCACGACGTGACCTACGAGAATGCACAGGCCCGCGAGCGCACACAGATACTAATGGACGTGGCCAACCAGACGGGAGCGCTCGTCATCGGCACCGGCGACCTCTCTGAGCTTGCCCTTGGGTGGTGCACCTACAACGGCGACCACATGTCAATGTACGGTGTGAACGGCGGCGTGCCTAAGACACTCGTGCAGTACCTAATACGCTACATTGCCCAGCTGCCAGTGTTCGCCGCGCAGCGCGACACCCTAATTGACATCGTTGACACACCAATATCTCCGGAGCTGACTCCAGCCGATGCCGACGGCAACATACAGCAGAAGACGGAAGACCTCGTAGGCCCCTACGAGCTTCACGATTTCTTCCTCTACTACATGCTGCGCTTCGGCTTCCGTCCCGCAAAGATATTCATGCTGGCACAGCACGCCTTCTCCAATAAATACGACGATGCCGTGATACGCAAATGGCTGCAGACCTTCTGCCGCCGCTTCTTCAGTCAGCAGTTCAAACGCTCGTGTCTGCCCGACGGGCCGAAGGTGGGCAGCGTTAGTCTCTCTCCGCGAGGCGACTGGCGCATGCCAAGCGATGCCGTGAGCACCCTTTGGCTCAAGGAGTGCGAGGCGCTGTAGGTGATTTGGGAATTGAGATTTGAGTTTTGAGAATTGAGATTTGAGTTTTGAGAATTGAGATTTATTTATAGATATGATAACCTTGTTCTATAGAAGACTGAGGCGCATACTGCTGGTCTGCACATTATTAATATGTGCGGATATCAATCTCTATTCCCAAGCTGTAAATCAAAGGTATCAAGCCTACATAGAGCAGTACCGCGACATAGCCATCGAGCAGATGCTCCGCTGGCACATACCGGCCTCCATCACTCTGGCCCAGGGCCTCCTTGAGTCGGCAGCCGGACAGAGCACTCTGGCCACTATTGGCAACAACCACTTTGGCATAAAGTGCCACGGCTGGCAGGGGCGAACCATCCACCGCGACGACGATGCCCCAAACGAGTGCTTCCGTGCCTACGACACGGCCTATGAGAGTTTCGAGGACCACTCGCGTTTCCTTGCCCCCGGACAGCGCTACCGCAGCCTGTTCCAGCTCCGCATAACCGACTACGAGGGCTGGGCACGCGGTCTGAAGGCGGCAGGATATGCCACCAGCCCCTCCTACGCCCAGAGCCTCATAGACATTATTCGCCGCTACGACCTGAGCCAGTACGACCGTGCACGCAGCTACGACCACTTCGTAGTGGACCATGCTCGCGATGCCAATGCCGACGGCCAGCCTCAGCACGCCATTTTCAAGTACAACAAGAACTATTACCTCTATGCCCGCCGCGGTGACACCTTCCGCACACTGGCCCGCGAGGTTGGAGTGTCCTACCGCCGGCTGGCCCGCTACAACGAGCGCAACAAGAACGACCAGTTGGAGGAGGGCGAGGTGATTTGGCTGGAGAAAAAGAGGACCAAGGCACCGAAGGAGTTTAAGAACCACCCCCACCGCGTACAGGCTGGCGAGTCTATGTACACCATCGCCCAGAAGTACGGCATCCGCCTGAAGTCGCTATACAAACTCAACGGCTTATCGCCCGACTACCGCATACAGGTAGGCGACCTGCTGAGGGTGAGGTAGGCTCTTCGGGCACTATGCCCACTCAAAATTGTCTTTTCCTGCGCCAATCTCAAAATGACACTTGGCAATGCCTAAGTCCATCTTGGTATAGCCTATCAGGGAGAAACCCTTTCTGGCTTGCACCAGCGGACGGCTATCGCCAGTGGAGTCTGCATGCCCGCCATTCTTTGACACTTCAGGAACATAATTGAAATAGAACTTCTGTTGGTTCACGGCTGTAGGTGCAAGCAGCGCCGCTTCTACTCCTTTCCTGAACCATGACGGTGTGTCATCGCTGACACTGCTCACCTGTTCGGCAGTCTTCACCTTGTGGGCCACTCCTTGGGTCTCGCCATAGCCGATGGCGATATAGCAGGCAATCGTCTCTCCTTCTTCCAGAATATATGTTCCGGGCACCTTTGAATAGCTGAGTCCCACCCAGCAGGTGTTCAGACCCAGTGCCTGTGCCAGCAGTACCAGGTGCTCGCCATAGTAGCCTGCACGCTCGTCCAGGTCGTCAGCTTTTCTTCCGGCTACAACAATGTAGTTTTTGACTCCACGGAACTTACCGTATTTGGCAAGGATACCCTGAAAAGCCTTCGGCTCGTTCAGGATGAGTTGCATGTGCAGATGCCCGTCACGGTTCAGCTCTGTAATTTTCTCTTCCAATGCCTTGACCACTTCATCGGTCAAAGGCTCATCTTTGTATGCCCTCACGCTGTGCCGGGCATTGATGGCTTCAAGTATTGTCATTCAGCAAAGGTAGGCATTTCTTTCCTTTCGTCCAAACAAAACCGATAAAATGTTATTGTTTTCCATTTTTTTTTCTTAATTTTGCACCCATGCTGACGGAGAAGACGATGGAACGGCTGCGGATACTGGCAGAGTCGGCGAAGTACGACGTGTCGTGCTCGTCGAGCGGCACCGTGCGCAAAGGCAAGGAGGGCATGGTGGGCAACACCGTGGGCGGCGTAGGCATCTGCCACTCGTTTGCCGACGACGGCCGCTGCATCTCGCTGCTGAAGGTGATGCTTACCAACTACTGCCGCTACGACTGCGCCTATTGCATCAACCGCCGCTCCAACGACATTCCCCGTGCAACGCTCAGTGTATCGGAACTGGAGGAGATCACGATGGAGTTCTATCGCCGCAACTACATCGAAGGACTTTTCTTGTCAAGTGGTGTGGTGCGCACGCCCGACTATACCATGGAACGGCTCGTTGCCATTGTACGCGACCTCAGGACGGTGCACCGCTTCAACGGCTACATCCACCTGAAGACCATCCCCGGAGCCTCGCAAGAGTTGCTGCAAGAGGCTGGGCGCTGGGCCGACCGCATGAGCGTGAACATTGAGATTCCCCGCGAAGAGTCGCTGAAGTTGCTGGCTCCAGAGAAAGACCACAAGAGCGTATTCCTGCCTATGGCGCAGATTCAGCAGGGCGTATTGGAGAATAAGGAGGACCGCAAGAAGTACCGCCATGCGCCGCGCTTCGTGCCTGCCGGACAGTCTACGCAGATGATTGTGGGTGCCACGAAGGAGACCGACCGCGACATACTGCAGATGTCCTCTGCCATGTACCAGCAGCCCACCATGAGGCGCGTGTATTATTCGGGTTACGTCAGCGTTAACACCTACGACCCGCGGCTGCCCGTGCTGAAACAACCGCCATTAGTGCGCGAGAATCGCCTCTACCAGGCTGACTGGCTGATGCGCTTCTACCACTTCAACGTTGACGAGATTGTGGACGATGCCCATACACAGCTGGACTTGGAGGTAGACCCCAAGCTGGCGTGGGCGCTGCGCCATCCGGAGTTCTTCCCCGTAGATATCAACACGGCGGCCTACGAGCATATTCTCCGCGTGCCGGGCATAGGCGTGAAGAGCGCCGTGCTCATTGTGAACTCGCGCCGCTTCAACCGCATCACCAGCTACCACCTTAAGAAGATGGGCGTGGTGATGAAGAAGGCGAAGTACTTCATCACCTGCGGCGAACTCACCTCCTCCTTCTCGCAGCCTATCGTCGGCATCAACGAACTGCACCCTGAACGCCTGCGCCCCCTCCTTCTCTCAAAAGCACAACAGAAACGGGCCGCAGAAGAACTGCAGCTATCTCTTGACTTTAAGGATCAGTAGTGTGTCTCGCAGTTTTCCTGCGAGAATAGGAAACATGCATATATACATCTTTGACAACACCCTTGACGGCCTGCTCTCAGCCGTTTTTGACAGCTTCGCACTTCACCAGCCCTCTGTGAGGCTGCTTGCCAAGGGAGAGCAAATGCCGCTGTTTGCCGACGAGCCCCACCAGGTGGTGACAGACAGCGAGAAGGCAGAGCGGGTGTGGAAAGGTTTGGAGAAGAACCTGTCTGCCGGCGGCCTGCGTATCATCACGCTCAGTTGGATGTCGGAGGAACAGGCACTCAACCAGCCGCTGTTTAACTATATTTGTAAGGTATTCCAACAACCCAAAGGTGCACCCGGCATTGAGAGCAACGCCTCTGATGCAGACGTGCTGGCAGTGCGCAACACCTGTCGCCGCGTGCTCCATGAGTCGCAGCGCATGAAGCAGTTCCTGCGTTTCCAGAAGGCGAAGGACGGGACTTACCTTGGGGTTGTATCGCCCGACCACGACGTGCTGCCACTCATCATTGACCACTTCGAGGACCGCTTTGGCGACCAGCCCTGGCTCATCTACGATGCTCATCGCCACTATGGCTATTATTTCACTCCCGGCGACCGTGTCATACGCATCACTTTCGAGGACGAATCCGCCGTGCCCTTCGATTTGTCCAACGGTAAGCTGAACACCGACATTCTAAGCGACAACGACCAACTGTTCCAGAACCTCTGGCGCACCTACTTCAAGGCTATATGCATCCGCGAGCGCATGAACCCCAGAAAGCAGCTGAGCGACATGCCCCGCCGCTACTGGAAGTACATGACGGAGAAATTTTCCTTGTGACGCTATCTGTTCTTCAGGATAATCTTGCCGCCATGAGGGTCAAAGTCAAGCATTGTGTGCCCGTTGTTATTGTAGATTTCCAGTGGCTTTCGTCCCTGCCTTGCTGTGCTTACATCTAATCCGTCAAGCAATAGTGTCAGTGGTTGGCAGAATATGTCAGGGCTGAGGCTGCAACTCGGCTTTATCTCAAAGCCATGTCTGGTTTGCTTCACGTTCAACTGTGTGTTGTCGCGCTCCTTGATGTAGGCTGCTGCATCGTGGAAAGTGGCCACCCAGACGAGGTCTTGCCGTGTGCAGACATAGTCCAAGTGGCTCCATAATGTCTGTGGGTCGGCAAAATGGTCGTATCCCATGGCTATGCCGTGAGTCATGCCTACTCCCCACTGTCCCTGCTGTATGAGGGTGTCAACCCAGCTGTTAAGCCATGTTGAGTCGCGTCTGGCACCAATGGCAATCTGGAAGGTGCGACACCCAACTCGGTCTTGGCCGCAGAAGGCCAGCGTAGCAGAGTCGCGGCTGTTGCCTGGGAAAAAGTATGTGCGTGGAAAGCAGCCGGTTTGCTCATAGATTATGCTGTCGTTGTGCTGTACCTCATAGCGCAGTTGCTCTCTTGTGAGCCGTGTCACTTTCTTGTGCTCCCACCCGTGGCTGCTTATTTCCTGTCCGTCGGCAGCCATTTCGCGTAGCATGTCCCAAGTCATGCAGGGTGTACCGCTTATTCCCATAGCCTGGTCCTGACTGCTGTGCATCACGCCGCCAACTTTTGAGCCAATGATGGCAAAGGTTGCCTTAAGCCCGCGGTGCCTTAGCTCCTGGAAGGCAAGTGTGTACTGGTCCTGTAGCCCGTCGTCGAAGGTGTAGCTCACGGCTGCATGCCTGTTGCCCCAGAAACGGGCAATACTCAGCGGTTGTGCGCAGAGCATGGTGCTGTAGAGAGATAGAAGTAGGAGCAGATGTTTCATTGTGTTACCTTACTATAATCTTCCTGCCATGACTGATGTAAAAGCCGGAACTGGCGGGACTTTCTACGGGGAGTCCCGCAAGGGTATAGCAGGAGGCATTGTTGCTTACAATGGGCTGTGTGCTGATGCCGTTGGTGGCAATTGGCGAGGCATCGCTCACCGTTACCTTGTAGATGAACACACCTCCGCCCACTATGCAGAAGTGCATGTCCTGTGGTTCGGTGAAGGTGTCGCGGTACCACCACACGTTTTTCTGCCGTTGGTAGGAAGCTGTTCCGCCCTGAATGCAGTCCAGGTATTGTTCATACATGGTGTCGTAGGTAACACCCCGCTCGGCAGAGGCTTTTGCCGTGACCGATTCTATCATGATATACTGTCCGGGCTTCACCTTGGGCACTATGAGGTATATGCCGTTTGAATAGAGCCCGATGTTCTTGCCTGGGTTAATGGTGGCTCTGTTGGCATTGGCCTTGAAGAAGAGGCCTTCGGTCTCAGGAAACTTGTAGCCTGTTGATGTCTGCAGTTCAGTAGGGGTGCTCCATGAGCCGCTGTAGCGATAGCCCCACTGGCTCAGAGCCGCCCATTTGTCGTCGGCCTCTATCTGGCTCAGCGACTCCTGGCTCCATGGCGTGGTGAAGTCCCACGAGCGCTCTGCCTCCACCTCTATGTCAGTGTCCTGGTTTGTTTGCGGCTTTGGTGCATCCACCATTTCGCCGTCTACCAGTTGCAGCTCCACCAACTTGTTGAACATCTTCCTGCCCAGATACTCAGTCCAGGGGCCGTCAAAGTGCAGGTTGTCCGAGCGCAGCCCGGCATCGCTCATGTCAATATAGTATACTCCGGGAACATCCCTGGCCACCTGTAGCTGGGCTTTCTCCACCGTGGCATTATACTGTGTGCTGCCGTGCGATATGGTGCCGAAGATGAATGGCAGGCTCAAGTCCTTCTCGTCGCCTGTCACTTCGTATATAGCCTGCCGCATATAGGCTATCATAGTCTTGAAATTCTCATAATAGTCGTTTGCGGCGTTGCGGTCGCTTTCCCCCTGATGCCACATTATAGCCTTCACGTCGTAGCCCTCTTCCAGGTTTTTCAGCGTCACGTTTGCCAGGTCGCGCAGTCCTTCGGTAAGGCTCTTTGTCAGCGAGTTGTTATTCTTGTATTCCTCAATGGTGATGTCCTCGCCCCGGTAGGCGTTGTGAGTACTGATCCAGCTGGTCTCGGCATACCATACCGGCAGCTTGGCTGCTGTTACGTTGGGGGCTATGGCCGTACCTCCATACGTGCACTTCACTGAGTAGAAGTCGCGCTGTAAAGCCTGCTCCAGACAATAGTTGGTGACATCGCAGAAGCTCCAGCGCCCACCGGGCTCAAAAGTCCTGCTGCCGAATGTTCCATCGCACGACGATGTCACGTTTGCGTAGTGCAGGAACTGATAACCGTCTTGCAGGTAGCTGGGCAATTCGGTGTTGTATACTCGCCCGTCGGCGTTCGACTGCCCTGCAGTGAGGAAAACAGGAGCCGACTGCTGGGCATGCACTGTCAGCATGCTGCTGAGTGTGAGCATTAATAGCAACTTTCTTTTCATTGACATAAATCTTTGATTTTTCACATTTTTGCTGCAAAGATAAGAATAAAAACTTTTCCTGCCAGCAATTGGGGAGCGAAAAAGTAACCCTGTCGTACACTTTAAAACAATTTTGTATGGAAATAAACCATATAGTTTCTATGTTTTTGTTACTTTTGCAGTCAGTAATAAAACTTATTGACTACTCATGATGAAAAAGTATCTATCCTTGTTAGCATCCCTTTGGGCTGTTGTGGCCATGAGCCAGACAGAAGTGAACATTAGCGGACAGTGGAAATTCTTCTATGCTGCCTGCAGCGAGACGGCAGACAGTTTGGTTAACGACGGCTTCTATGCCTCAGACTACAACACGTCGGCCTTCAACGACATCAAGGTGCCTTCCTGTTGGGCGGTGTTGGGATATGAGGAGCCAGTATACCGCGGATTCCCCGATGACAAGGCCTCGGAGGGCCTTTATGTCAAGCACTTCTCTCTGCCGGCTTCCTTCAACGGCAAGCGTGTCCTGCTCCATTTTGGCGGGGTGTGGGCTTCTGCTGAAGTGTGGCTCAACGGACAGTGGATAGGGCGGCATGACAGTGGCTATACATCTTTTTCTTTTGATGTCACAGGCAAGACACACACCAACCGTCCGAACGTGCTCGCCGTAAGGGTGCGGCAGGTGTATCCGGGATATAAGACCGACACCTACGATGATTGGACTCTGGGAGGAATTTACCGTGATGTCACCCTTCAGGCCATGCCCCGCAGACGATGGATAGACCGTGTGACGGCCATTACCGACTTTGATACCACATATACCGATGCCACGCTTACCCTGAAAATGATGGTGGCCGACGACCATAAGAACACTCTTCCAGGCAACTACCGCAGCCCTGGCGACCCTTATCAGCTTCATGCCGTGCTCACCGACAACGAGGGCAATACCGTATTCGACCAAAAGCTCCTCTATGAGTCCCACACTGCCAACTACCGTGAGCAGCAGCTACAGGTCGCAATTAGTAATGCACATAAGTGGACAGCCGAGACACCTTATTTATATACACTCCGCATAGACCTGATTGAGGCCGACACGGTGATGCAGACCTATACCGAGCGAATAGGCCTGCGCAAGATTGAGACTACCGGCGGAGTGCTGCGACTCAACGGACAACCCATCAAGCTCCGTGGTGTCAATCGCCACGACGAGTGGCCCACAGTGGGCCGTGCCACCACCCATGAGCATTGGCTTGCTGACCTCACACTGATGAAACAGGCAAATATCAACTACATCCGTGCCGCACACTACCAGCACGCAAAGGGCTTCATTGAACTTTGTGACAGCATAGGCATGTATGTCGGTGAAGAGGTGTCATTGGGAGGTGCAGGAACCCGTATGTTCGACCCCTCCTTCGTCGCCCCAGTATTGCAGCGTACTTACGAAACCGTCTGCCGCGACCGCAACAATCCCTCCATCATCTACTGGTCGGTGGGCAACGAGGACCCGCTTACCGACCTGCACCTTCAGGCCGTGAAATGTGTCAAGGCTCTTGACCCCACCCGCCCCGTATGCCTTCCTTGGGATGCCGACGAGACATTGCCCGACGATGTAGACATTCTTGCACCTCACTACTGGACGGCAGCGCAATACGACTCTATCGCCTCGCATAGCAGCCGCCCAATAATAACCACCGAATACGTACACGCATACGGCGAAATGCGCTTTGGCGGTCTTGAAGACTGCTGGCAGGCACTTACCCGCCATCCCGCCGGAGCAGGAGGCGCTGTTTGGATGTGGGCCGACCAGGGCATACACACACCCACTCCAAAAGACACACTGAAGTACAAGAGCATTGAGCGCGACAGCCTCTACCTGCGTCTCGACGGTGCAGGATGGGACGGCATCACCGACTCCTACCGACATCCTACACGCGACTTTGAGGAGGTAAAAGCCGTCTACTGTCCTATAAGCATTGAAAGCCTCGCCTCCCAGCCGGGGGAGAGCCTCCTTTTCCGTGTCATAAATGGCTATGACTTCCTCACCACAGAAGGTATCAGCATCCACTATCACGTTTTTGTTGACGACACCGAGACAGCCACAGGTACCGCGGCTGTAAATGCACCGCCTCATGGCACAGACATTCTCCGTTTACACAATACTGCCATCCCCCAGCTTCAGGCGGGACAGACAGCCTACGTGCAGTTCTTCATCAATGATGCCACAGGCCACGAGCTCGGGCGCAAGGCTATTGCCATAGCCCACAAGCCGCTCCAGCCCTCCCTCACACAGCCTTCCCCCAACGGACAATGGCCGGTATTCAATGAGACCACAGGTCTCCCCATAGACTTCAGCCCCGCCTTCTGGCACAAGCTGAACGAGGGCGACCAGATTATACGTGGACGCATCAATGGCGAAAGATACACCACCCATCTCCGCTCCATGACATCCGAGGATACCCCAGAAGGAAGAATCGTCAGGACTGAGGCCGTCTACACCGTCAATGACAGCAACCGCGTGGAAGCCTCCTACACCTTCATCATCACCCCCTCCGGAACCCTCCAAGTCAGCTATGCTTTCACCCCTTACGTCACTGCCAAATATCTCCCAGTAATAGGCATCTCCGTTCAGGCAGAACCCCTCAGGTGGCTCGGCTTGGGACCTCAGGATGCCTATCCCAACAAGAAGTCCGCCCCCATCCTTGGGGTCTACGACGCACGCCAGTGGAGCGGCACCCGCGCAGCACGCTGGATTGAAACCACCGACGGCAGGCGCATTACCCTCACTCCCCAGGTTGGCGACTATGCCTATATTGACAGAGACAATGCCGGCAGCAACTGTATTCGCATCCTCTCACACGTCTTGGGCCGCAGCGAGAAAGGACGCCTCAACGACCCACGCTACCAGATTGTCTCTGGTCAAACATACCAAGGCCAGATCCGCATTGACTATTGGCCATAAGGTTAACGCCGGTGGTAATCATGTAGCGGCCGTCCTTGGTGTAGACGAAGTCACCGGCTGTCTGTGCATGGGCGGAGAACAATGCTGCCATGCAGGCGATTAGTGTAAAAAGCTTTTTTCTCATTGTTAAACGGGTTTAGGTTTTTTTTGGTTCGTTTCCGCTTGCAAAAGTACTATACAGGCACCGCTCCATAGTATGAAAATGTACGGAAATGAATAAAATAGTCCGCGCCCGCAAAAAGAAAAAAGCCCGCTCAGGCCGATGTAAAAAGAAACGCCGCCAAGGATGCCTCGTGGAGGATTCTTGGCGGCGTGAATAGATAATTGCTTACACAATGCTTGTCATCATTGTGAAGCACCTTGGCGGTGCCGAGCTTACACAATGCCCTGAGCCATCATGGCCTTGGCAACCTTCATGAAGCCGGCCACGTTGGCACCTTTCACGTAGTTGATGTAGCCGTCGGGCTGTGTGCCGTACTTCACGCAGTTCTCGTGAATGTCGTTCATGATGCGCTTCAGGTAGTCGTCAACCTCCTTGGCAGTCCATGAGAGGCGCTCGCTGTTCTGGCTCATCTCAAGTCCGCTCACGCTGACGCCGCCGGCATTGCTGGCCTTTCCGGGAGAGTAGAGCAGCTTGGCATCCTGGAAAATCTTGATGGCCTCGGGCAGGGTAGGCATGTTGGCACCTTCGGCCACGGCGATGATGCCGTTGTTGACCAGGGCCTGGGCCTCGTCGGCGTTGATTTCGTTCTGGGTGGCGCAGGGCAGGGCGATGTCGGCCTTCTCGTACCAGGGGCGCTTGCCCTCGTAGTACTTGGCTGTGGGATACTCCTCGACATACTCCTTGATGCGTCCGCGCTCTATGTTCTTAAGCTCCATGATGTAGTCAAGCTTCTCGCGGTCTATGCCGTCGGGGTCGTAGATGTAGCCGTCGGAGTCGCTCATGGTCATAGGTATGGCGCCAAGCTGTATGCACTTCTCGGCAGCATACTGTGCTACGTTGCCTGCACCCGAGATGAGCACCTTCTTTCCCTTAAGCTCAATGCCGCGTGTGGCAAGCATGGAGACGAGGAAGTAGACTGTGCCGTAGCCCGTGGCCTCGGGGCGGATTAGCGAGCCGCCGAAGGGGATACCCTTGCCGGTGAGCACTCCCTGGAACTGATGAGTCAGTTTCTTGTACTGACCGAACAGGTATCCCACTTCGCGGCCGCCCACGCCGATGTCGCCTGCGGGTACGTCCTCGTCGGGACCTATCACGCGGTATAGTTCGTTCATGAATGCCTGGCAGAAGCGCATCACCTCGGCATCGCTCTTGCCACGGGGCGAGAAGTCAGAGCCACCCTTGGCACCGCCCATGGGCAGCGTGGTGAGGGAGTTCTTGAAAGTCTGCTCGAAGGCAAGGAACTTCAGTATGCCCAGATTCACACTCTTGTGATAGCGCAGTCCGCCTTTGTAGGGGCCAATGGCGTTGTTGTGCTGGATGCGGTAGCCCATGTTGGTCTGAACCTTGCCCTGGTCGTCAACCCAAGTGATGCGGAACTCGCATACGCGGTCAGGGATGCAAAGGCGCTCTATGAGGTTGGCCTTCTCGAACTCAGGATGTTTGTTGTACTCTTCTTCGATGGTGGGAAGAACCTGACTAACGGCCTGGATGTACTCCGGCTCATTGGGGAAGCGTTGCTTCAACTGCTCTACAACTTGTGCTGCATTCATAAATCTTTTACCTTTTAAGTGTTTGAAGTATTTGTTAATGTTGGTTTTCTTGTTTTGACGCTGCAAAGGTAAAGCAAAAAAATGGAATCAGCAACAAATTTTGCTGTTTTTTTAAGGAAAAGTGTCTTTTTGTCAACGTTTAATGATTTTGGTCAACTTTTTGACATTTTGAGCCTCTCCTTCGGCTTCATTTTGGCGTATGTTTGCCATTCGTTGGCTCCCAGCTGGCATTTTTCAATGTATTTTGGGTCATGCATGTGCCCGTAGGCTTCCATCTCGAAGGGGTTGAGTCTGTAGGCGGCCCCTTTGTGCCTGCGGTTTAGCCCTATCGCGCGCGCGTAATACCATATATATAATATATAGAAGCAAAGCCAGGAGTTGTGGGTGGAGCGTGCCTGAAGCAGGTGGATGGTTTCGTGGCGCTTCATGCTGCTGTCGTGGCTGTTGAAGTAGTCGGCATCCTTTTGGGTATGAGTAACGATATACCCAAAGAACATCATGGCATCATAGCTCTTGCCAAGCCAGAAGCCGTCTTTCACTGCCTTTATCCCGGTGGTGTTTTTGGGGCTGCGGGCAGTGAAGACTAACTTGAATATCTTCAGGGGGTTGTTCACACTTATGCTTTTCCGGCTGTCATCTTATCTGGCTCTTCAGCCAGTGCATCTGGGTGAAGCTGGTGTCGGTTGTTGTCCAGTGCTCGTTGACGGGGGTAATAAGCGATACCTTCGGTGCGCTGATGAGGTTCCACACGGTGTAGCTCGTGGTGGGCGGGCAAACGTTGTCGTTGTAGCCCCATGTCAGGTGGACCGGACATTGTATACGGCGGGCAAAGTTCACCACGTCATAGTATTGCAGGGTCTGTATTTTCTCGGGCGTAAGCATCTGGTTCTCGCGGTTGAAGTGCGGATAGCCTCCAGTGCGGCCCGGCTCGGCGTAGGCAGCCATGTCGCTCAGGGCGGGGTGGTTGGCCACGCAGGCCGTGACCCGCTGGTCGAGAGCTGCTGTAATGAGCGAGAGGGCACCGCCCTGGCTGCCTCCCTGCACGAAGACGTTGCGGCCGTCCCATTCGGGCAGCGAGCAGAGGTAGTCTATGGCACGCACGCAGGCCACGTAGACATGCTTCATGTAGTAGTTGTCGCGGTTGTCAAGGCCGTTCTCAAGATAGCCGTTCTCACCCGAGAAGGCGGTTGATATTTCCTGGAACTGCTCGCTGGTCATCTCCGGGTTCAGGCCGTGAATCTCTATCTCTAAGCGTATGAAGCCGTTCTTCACGTAATGGGTGTTGGCCATAGGCTCCTTGATGGTCTTGATGCCGGCTCCCGGCGGACAGAGCACCACGGGATATTTGGGAGTTGAGGATTGAGGATTGAGGGTTGAGGATTGAGAATTGAGGGTTGAGGATTGAGGATTGAGGGTTGAGGTCTTAGGCTTCGTCAGGTATCCGTAGATATAGTGGTGCCGGTCGGTGTGTAGCTTCAGCAGGTAGCAGTCGAACTCATTGGTGCAGTATTTGTCCACCCGTTCACATTTCACCACCATCCGTTCGTTGCTCACGTCCCTGCGGGCCTGGTCAAGGTTGGCTGTCCAGAATGCGTCGAAGTCGGAGGGGTTCCTGGTGTAGGGCTGCAGCAGTTCGGGCGAGAAGCCCACCTTCACGTGGTGCTCGTATTGCTTGCCGTCGACGGTGGCCTTTAGCCTCAGGTCCAGGAATCCCGGCTTCCTCATGGTGCCCATGTCTATCACGGCCCTGCCGTTCCTTAGCATCACCTTGCCGCTGCTCGTGGCAGGCAGCATGTCGGGGCCTATCTCATAGCTCACCTCCACGTCCTGCGGAACGCCATACTTGCAGAATGTCACTTCCACCTTGGCCTTCTCGCCGGTGCGGTAGAGCCAGTCGGCATGGTCGGGCACCGTCAGCCACAGGTAGTCGCTGCGGTAGGGATAGTTCTCGGCGAAGGAGGTTAGGAGCGAGAAGTTAAAAGCGACAAACAGCATTGCCAGCCTCATCATCCATTTGCATTTCAGTTGTTTCATAGTTCTTCTGTTTTGTTCTGACCACTGGGGCTTAGTTGTTAATGGCTGCAAAGGTACGAAAAAAACGGAGAGAAAGGGTGGAAAAATTAGGCAGATATGCGTATTTGCAGGTGAAAAAACTGTTTTTCGCCCTATTTGGTACGATAATACCCGTTAGAACACAGCTTTTTAGTAATTTTGCAGCAAAAACAGAATAAACATAACTAATACTACCATCATGACTATTAAACATCGGATACTGCTGTCCGCAATTCTGCTTGCAGCAGTCACAACAGCCGCCGCAGCTCACAAGGCAAAAGGGGGCAATGTGTTTCACGCCGTAGTGGCACAGGACGGTACTGGCGACTACCTCACCGTTCAGGCCGCCATCGACGCAGCCCCCGAGGGGCGCACCGAGCCGTGGCGCATCTACATCAAGGAAGGCATCTATCAGGAGCATGTTGACATTCCTGAGTCTAAGCCCTACCTGAGCCTTATCGGCGAGGGGCGGCAGAGGACGCAGATAAGCTGCGACCGACTCTGCGGAGGACCCAACGGCATGCTGGTTGACGAGGGCGCCACGGTTACGGCCGGCGCTGCCAACCTATATTTCGAGGGCATCAACTTTGTCAACTCCTACGGCCACGAGCAGAAAGACGGTCCGCAGGCACTGGCCCTCTACACCAAGGGCGACCGCGTGGTGCTGAACCGCTGCGGCCTGCTCTCCTTCCAGGATACATGGCTTACTCCCTATGGGCGGCCAAACCAGAGGAACTATGCCGTAGACTGCTTCATAGAAGGAGCCGTGGACTTCATCTATGGGCAGGGCAACATCTTCTTCGACCACGACACATTATATATTACGCGCAAGACAAGCGGCTACATCGTGGCCCCAAACCACCACCCCGACACGGAGTGGGGCTACGTGTTCCGCGACAACGTCATCACAGCTCCCGGCGATGCCATTGAGACGCAGGTCTACCTGGGCCGACCCTGGCATGGACAGCCCAAGGTGGCTTTCATCAACACCAAGGCCGAGGTCACCATCTATGAAAGCGGATGGCGCAACCACATGGGCGGACTGCCCGTGCTCTTTGCCGAGTACGGCACCACGGACTGGCAGGGCCACCCCCTTGACCTGTCGAAGCGCTGCTCGCGCTACTGGGTGCAAAACGACCAGAGGGACACCGTCTGGTGCACGTCGAAGGCTGTAATAACGGCAGACGAGGCAGCCCTCTATACTGTAGATAACGTGCTCTCGGGCACAGACCAGTGGCAGCCCCGCCAGGTGATGACGGCCTGCGATGCTCCTGTGGTGGGAACTGTTGGCAGATACCTAACGTGGCAGCCTGTGGCCGGTGCCGTGGGATATGTGGTGACGGTGAACGGCAGGGACAAAAAATTCACCAGCGACTGCCGTTTTGCCTACAACAACAAGAAATCTTATCGTGTGCAGTCGGTAAGCCGCTGGGGAGCTTTGAGTGAGTAATAAGACAGAAGCTTAACGAACTACAACCTTGCGCCCGTTCTGTATGTAAATACCGGAACGGGCGTTTAAGTTGCTGATGCGCTGGCCCTGCAGGTTGAAGAATGATTGCTGCATGCCGGAGGCCCCCCAGACATCTGTGATGCCAGAACTCTGCTTCAGGCTTACGGCTATATTCTTTACGTTGCCCGTGTACTGGCCGTTGCTGCTCAGCCAGGTTATGGTGAGCCGCTTGATGCCTTGTGTCAGCTCTGCATCGAACGAGTAGTTGCGGTAGGTCTGCCAGGCTCCCGTGTTGGCAATGGTCTGCGTCTTGGTGAACTCCGTCTGCATGGTATGGTTGTTGGCAAGGATGAAGTTCAGCCTGAAGTCGTTGCGCGTGGTGGCAGCCTGGAAGGTGAAGGTGTAGATGCCGGCCTCCTTGCAGTTGAGCAGGAACACGGCCTGGTCGTTATGGCTGAAGCTGTCGAACGAGTTGTTGAGCACCTTGGCGGCCTTCTTTCCTGAAGGGTCGGCTATGATTTCGGCCTTGCTGAGGTCAAGTGCCGTTGTGGGTATGGTCTGCGCGCCTGTCAGGTCTTCCTCTGTGGCCTGTTCCGTATAGCCCTCAACGGTGCCGCCCTCATTTTGTGCAGCGGTGATTTCGGCCACCAACGAGTTCAGGTAGAGTTCGAGCTGGGTGTAGCCCTCTTCATTGCGGATGTTGCCATCGGTGGCGTCAGCAGGGTTCAGCCCGTGCTCGGTCTCCCACGTATCAGGCATACCGTCGCCGTCGGTGTCGGCAAGAGCAGTGGTCTGTGCAAGTGTGGGCCATGGACTCTCGTTGCCGCTGATGCCCGCCTTCACATCATTCTGCGAGTTGATGAAGCCGCTGCCGTTGCCGCTGCCGGTGTAGGTGGTCTTGTTGTTGCGGGTGTCGCTTACTATGATTTCGTCGAGCTGGTCGCGATGGAGCGAGGCACCGGCATACTGGAGTACCTGCTCGTAGGCCTGCTGGGCGGTGTGGGTGGTAACGCAGACAAAGGGAATGGGCTGCTGAAGGCGCATGGTGTCCCTTGTGGTCTGGGTGAAGGTGTTGTCGTTTTTCGAGTTGTCAATCTGGTTGTATATGCCGTAGGTCCAGTTGTCGCTTGTAACCTGGCTGTAGGAGGGGTTCACATTGCCCGTGACGTAGTATTTTCCCCATACGTGCCACATAGGGTACCAGCCGTTCCATGAGCCGTCGCTGTTCGTGCAATACTCAGTGGTGCGTATGCCAATGCCGGCAATGCGCATGCCCTTGGTGCCAGTGGGCGAGCCGGGGCCTGGCTTGTAGTAGTTGTTCACAATGTTCACGTTCATGCCCTCGCCGCCATAGCAGCCGTTGCTGCCATAGTTGTAGATTACGTTGTTGCGCATGTCCATGCGCTCGTCGGTCTGTGTGCCCTGCCGGGGACCCAGTCGGGGTGTGCGCGACGTGTGGTGGGCAATGAGGTTATGGTGGAACGAGGCACCGCTGCCGCCCCAGTTGCCGCCGTAGCCGTGGGCACCCTTTGAGTGGCCGCTGTTCACTAAGCTCTGCGACACTATGCACCACTGGGCCGTGAGGTTCTTGCCGCCGTAGATAGACAGGCACTCGTCAATGCTCCAACTCACAGAGCAGTGGTCAACGATGATGTTGTTCTCGTCGAGCGAGCCCAGGCCGTCGCCCTCATGGTTGGCCACATAGCGGTTGCCCAGCCTGAAGCGCATATATCGCACTATAACGTTCGACCCTATGGTTACGGGGTAGTCGGCCAGACAGATGCCGTCGCCGGGTGCCGACTGGCCTGCCACAGTGGTGTTGGGCGAGAATTTCAGGGCAGACTTCAGGTGAATGGTGCCGCTAACATCGAACACGATGGTGCGCGGACCAGCCTGCGAGTTGGCCCAGCGCAACGAGCCGGTGCCCGAGTCGTTAAGGTTTGTTACGTGATACACTTTTCCGCCACGGCCTCCTGTAACGTAGCGGCCAAAACCTTCAGCGCCAGGGAAGGCGGGCGTCTTCTCCGTCTGTGCAAGCATGCCGGCACAGCTCAGGAGCAAAAGCATTGATAATATCTTCCTCATTATTATTAATAATTATAACATTGGGCAAAGGTACAAAAAAACTATTGTATATAATGTTATTAATCTGACTTTTTATAACCGTAATCAGGCAATAAAAGCCATTCTAAACAGAAAATACACAAAAAAAGAGAAAAAGTTTCATGTTATTTTGTATCTTTGCACCGTTGAAATGAAAAACTAACGACCCTATGCGAAGAAGACTGCTTACTATATTTGCTGCTGTGCTGCTGCCACTGTGGGCTACAGCTCAACCCTATTGCAGTGTAAAAACCTTCAACCTGCGCGACGGACTGGCCTCGAACGTCATCACCAGCCTGCAGCAGACACCCGACCAGCTGCTGTGGTTCTCCACGTGGAACGGACTGACCTGCTATGACGGTTACCGCTTCACCACTTTCCGCGATACCCCGCTGGGCGGCCATCAGCGCGTGCTCACTACCAACCGCCTGCTCAATAGTGAGGCCAACAGCACGGGCAACATCTGGTGTATCACCTACGACCAGAATGCCTTCCTCTTTGACCGCCGCAGCGGACAGTATGTTGACATCACCAGCCGCATTAACCGCAAGTTCAACATAGAGTTTCACACCAATCGTGCCATTACCACAGCGGGCGGTCACACATGGCTGCTCAATACCGAAGTGGGCGGCCCTGCTGTGCGCATTGACGATAGAAATTTCCAAAGCGATGACGCAATAGAACTGATTCGGCCTGACGATGAGCCGCTGAGTGCCAGCGAGATATTCTGGGTCTACGAGAACAGTCAGGGACAGGAGTTTCTCTTCACTGACCGTGGACTGGTTAGCATTGACGGCACTTATCGCAGCGACCGCCCCTTCCGCTTCGTGCAGGAGGTGGGCCAGTATGTATTCCTTGGAACTATTGACGGGAAGATATGCTTACTTGACAATCAGTCTCAGCAGCAGATGGACCTCAGCCTGCCGCCAGAGGTCAACGCCCTGGGCGCGCTGATGAGCAGTTGCAATGACCAGATGGTGGCAGCTACCAATGCCGGGTTCTTTGTCTACGACACCCGCCAGCACCGTGGCCGGCTCATCCATGTCCCTGTTCAGGCCAATGAGCAAAGCATTACCCACGCGCTTTACATTGACAGACAGTGCCGGATGTGGATGGGCACCGAGAATGGCGACGTGCTGCGGGTAGACCTCAGTGATGACAGCGTGGAGCTGTTGCAAATGGCAGCACAGACCCCCCGGCTAAAGCAGAGCTCACACACTTTTTTTCACGAAGACCGCTACCACACCCTTTGGGCTGCCACCAGCCATGGCTTTTTCGGCTACTACGATGAGCAGCGCCATCAGTTCGTAGGCTGTCAGCTGCGCACCAGTGCAACCCAGCCAGTCATTGAGCGCTGGTTCTTCGATGCTCAGGACAATCTCTGGTATTCTGGCGACCACGACCTGGCCATGGTGCGCTTCAGCCGCCGAAACATCACCCACGTGGACAATATGCAGGAGGTGCGTAGCATAATGTTCGACCGCCATAACCGCGTTTGGGCTGGCACGCTGGCTGGCGACATCGCCATCTTCACCCCCGACGGGCAGTTGCAAGGCTATCTGGCTCCTGACGGACATGTCAGCACCCAAAGCGTGCGCTTCTCCACACACATCTACTGTCTTTTCCAGGACCGCCAGCAGCGCATTTGGATAGGCACCAAGGGCGACGGACTCTACTGTCTCGCTCCCGATGGCCGCTTGAGCCACTACACCCTGGGTCAGCTGCCCAGCAACCAGGTTTATGACGTGCACCAGGACCATCAGGGACGCATCTGGGTGGGCACTTTCGAGAAAGGCATCTGCCTGTTGCAGGACGATGGCCGTGGCGGCGTAACCTTCTCAAACGCTCCGGAACAGCTTAAAGGCTATCCCATCAGTGACTTCCACAAAGTGCGCCGCATCACCGAAACCCACGACGGCACCATCATCGTGTCGGCTTCAAACGGCCTGGTCACCTTCTCCGAGCAGTTCTCCAATCCTGCCGACATCCGCTTCTATGCCCACAAGCACGTGCGGGGTGACAGCACGTCGCTTATGACCAGCGACGTTATGCAGGCATTGGTCACTGACAACGACAGCGTCTTCATAGCCACCGTGGGCGGCGGTGTTCAAATGGTCAGGGCCGACGAGTTGCTCAGCGACAAACTCACGCTGCACAGCGTGAACCGAGTGCTCATTGACCAGGGCACAGTGATGACCCTCTTGCAGGACAAGCAGGGCAACCTCTGGACAGGTCGCGAGAACAGCATCAACATGTTCGACCACACTACTCACCAGCTGTGGCGCTTTGGGCCCAGCCATCTGGGCGAGCAGACCGAGTTTACTGAGGCCGAGCCTGCCTTCAACCCCCTGACGGGACAGGTGGCCCTGGCCACTACCGACGGCTTCATCTGCTTCCAGCCAGAACAGCTGAAGGAGGACCAGTTCGTGCCACCGCTGGTGTTTACCGGCGTGCAGCTGCACGGCGAACAGGGGCTGCGCCACACGCTGCAAGGTGACTCGCTGGAATTGAATGCCGACCAGCGCAATCTGACCATCTATTTCGCCGCCCTGGACTATCAGGACAATTACATGATCAGCTATGCCTACATGCTGGAAGGCGTAGACCACGACTGGAACGAGCTGGGCTCAGAGCACTCCATCACTTTCAACAACCTGCCGCCGGGCCGCCATCGCCTGCTGGTCAGGTCAACCAACAACTACGGCACGTGGGTAGACAATGTGCGCATCCTCTACATCTATGCCCACCCCACGTTCTGGGAGTCGTGGTGGGCCAAGCTGCTCTACGCCATGCTGATACTGCTGGTGGTTGGCGTGGCCATCTGGATCTATCGCCTGTACACCCGCAACTCTATGGAGCGCAAGCTGAACGACATGAAGACGCAGTTCTTCACCGATGTGAGCCACAAGCTGCGCACGCCACTAACGCTCATAGGAGGTCCGGTAACCGAGGTGCTGCGTGTTGGCGGCCTTACCGACATGGCCCGCAAGCACTTGGAAATGGTGGAGCGAAATGCCCACCGCATGCTGGAACTGGTGAACAAGATGCTGACATACAGCAAGGAGCACCATACGTATATCAGCGACGTCAGCCCCACCCCCGACCCCTCCCGCGGGGGGGAGGGGAGTAAATACCTTCCGGGCAGCCCTTCTACCGCAGACGTAATCACTCCCCTCCCCCCCGCGGGAGGGGCTGGGGGAGAGGCCGTCCGCCTCCTCATCGTTGAGGATAACGATGACCTGCGCCAGTTCCTGGTAAGCATTCTGCAGAGCGACTACGAGGTGCTGGAGGCCAGCAACGGCCTTGAGGGCCTGCAGAAGGCAGAGAGCGAACAGCCCGACTTCATACTCACCGATGTCATGATGCCACAGATGGACGGCTTGGAGATGGTGCACCGCATCAAGGCCAATCAGGACATTTCCCACATTCCCATAGTCATCCTTTCTGCCAAGGCATCTATGGACGATCGTCTGGAGGGCCTGAAGGCCGGCGTGAACGACTATATCACAAAGCCCTTCTCGGCCACCTACCTGAAGCAGCGCATGCAGAACATTATCCAGAACCAGCGACTGCTGCAGCAGAGTGTGCTGGCAAGCATCAAACCTTCAGCTGAGACTGAGCCGGCAGAAGTGGTGGTGAACACTACTCCCGACGTGCCGCCCACCAACTACATCCCCCAAGGTCCTACTTTGCAGCTGGCAGCCACCAACCTTGTAGATACCGACAAGCAGTTCATGGAGCAGCTGCTGGATTACATAGAGAAGAACCTCTCAAACCCCGACCTTGTCATTGACGACCTTGCCTCGGCTCTATGCGTGGGGCGTACCGTGTTCTACAGCAAGGTGAAGACTCTCGTGGGTATGAGTCCGGTGGAGTTGCTTCGCCACATAAGGCTGCAGCACGCCGAGGATATGGTGGCCCGGTCGAAGGAACCATTCTCGCAGATAGCTTACGCCGTTGGGTTCAGCGACCCGCGCTATTTTGGCAAGTGCTTTAAGAAAGAGACGGGCCTCACCCCCTCCGAGTATCGCGAAAAAGCCGGCAAGGTATAGTAGGGTATAAAAAATGAGGAAGGAGCCTGTCCGCTGACAGCTCCCTCCTCTCTGCAAATCTGATACTTTAATTAAAATATCAGGAACTAACTAATAACAGTATACTTTATACCTATTGTTGATTACTTCACCATCACCTTCTTGCCGTTGATGATGTAGAGACCCTTGGCGGGAGCGCTGACGCGCACACCCTGCAGCGTGTAGACACCCTGCTCAGCAGTCTGGTTGGCGCTGATGGTGCTGATGCCGGCGGGATCGGCCTTCTGGAACTTGATGCTGTAGATGTTGCCAACCCAGTTGCCTGCTGCGGTCTCGCCGTAGAGCAGGATGCGCACCTTAGCCTGAGGCAGGTTCATGGTGAACTTAATGTTCTGATGGTCGTTCCAGCTACCGGTGTTGGGTACTTCCACAACCTCGTTGTAGATTTCTGTTCCAGCCTGTGTGACGGTGGTGCGGATAGAGCCGCCCTCAGCGGGGTTGGACATCTCCAGTACCATGTCATACCAGTCTGCCTCAGTCACTTCAATGCAGTAGAGTACGCTGCCGCCCTGATAACCGTAGCCGATGTTGCCACCGCCTTCTACCTGCCAGCGGTTGAACTCACCCTTAGCCAAATTGAACGGATTCTCCTCAGTCTCAGGAATGATTTGCCACTCAATGAGCTTGACACCGTTCATCTTGGCAATGGCATTCTCAAGAGCCACGTAAGCATTCTTACGCTGAGTCAGCGTTGCCTCTGTGTCGGCCATTACCTCCTTGGCCTTGTCAATAGCATTCTGCAAGGCAACAACCAGTGTCTGCTCGTATGTATCAGCATCGTTGTACTGGGCAACAAGAGCCTCGGCATTATTAATCAGCTCAGTGAACTTATCGTCGCCATACTGTGTCTTCAGCTCCTCGTATGCCTGCTGCACTGCCAGGGCACCCTGTCCCTCAGTTCCCTCAATGGGAGTGAATACGAACTGGCGGGGGTTACCGGCGTAGCTGGCATCAATCTCGCAGGAGAAGCGCAGGGTGACAAGACCCTCTGGCATTGCGGGGATGGTCATTGACTGAGGCTCGAATGCCTGCCAGCCACCAGTGCCGGGCAGCGGGTTACTCTTGGTAACGCCAATCTCCAGTGTCTCTCCATTATATTCCACCTTTGCAGTGGCAACGAATGTGAGTTCTGCGCTGTTGGCTGAACCAAATTCGAAGTCCATCTTGTAGGCCTGGTCCTTGGTATTGTAAATGGTGTACTCTACCCAGCCATTAGAGCGCAGGTTGTCAATCTGTGTGATGCCACCGTCAATCTTCGTGCCAGCGTTAGAGATGTTGCTGTACCAGTTGAGGTTGAACGGAGTCTCCTCGGTGGTGGGCAGCACGTTGAACTTAGGAGCGGCCTCCAACTGAGCAATGGCCTCCTGCAGCTGATAGTAGACATCGGTGATAAGTTCAATGTCGTCGTCCTCCACCAGCTCGGTGAAAGCGTCAATGGCTTCGGACAGAGCGTTAAGCAGAGCCTGGTTGCCTCCAATCATGTAGTTCTTGAGTCCTTCGCCATACTCAGCAAGCAGGTCGTTAGCGCGGTTGTTAAGCGCTTCAGCCTCGGCGTAGGTGTGCTGCTCGCGGGTTACCTGCTTGATGGTGATGCCGCGGAAGTTCACGTAGTTGTCAATGTGGATGGTCATGAAATAGGTTGCACCTGCCTCAGCCTCAAACTTATAGATGGTGCTGTTCACGCGGTCCTCGTAAGTCTGCCATCCACCTGTGCCGCCATCAATGTCCCACTGGTTCATAACCTTCGTGGTGCTGTCGGCAGCAAGGATGTTCACATGGAACATGTTGTTGGCTGCAGCAGCGATGTAGAAACGAGGATAGTAGACACCAGCCTCAGTTGTGGTGAACTTATAGACAAGGTCCTTGCCGTTGGTGTACTCAAAGATGACGGGAGCATCCTCGTAGTAGCCGCGCTCGTTTTCACAAATGCCGCTGGTAGCGTAGTGATAGAAGGGGAGGTCGAAGCTGGCGTTGTTGCCTCCGATGACCTGACCCGTGACATGGCGCAGGTTGTACTCTATCTGGTCGGTAGCCTCAATGTCAGCCTGCAGGGCAGCGGTGCTGGCGGTGTAGTTGGCAGCAGCCACGGCAGCGAGCAGCGTGTTGTAGTTGCTGTTCAGGTTGGCGTTGGCAGCGGTGCTCATCTGGCCATAGTTGTCCTTCATCCAGATGCGGCGTGTGGCCTGCTGCAGAACCTCGGCAGGAGCGGCAGCCTCTGTGGGTAGCACCTTCAGGCTCTTCACATAGAATCCCAGGGGTGAACCGTCGGCTGACTTCATGTTGCTGTCGTCGTCAAGGAAGTGGCGGCTGAGCCAGAAGGTGACATAGTTGTGACCCTCCACCAGGTTGACAGTGGCATAGAGTGTTTCCCACTCACCGCCCTCGGCAAACGCATAGGTGGTCTCAGTGACGGCTGGAACGTAGTTGTCGGGATCCTCCACGGGGTCGCCCTGTGCGGGCTCAATCTCTGTAACGGTTTCAACTACTTTTGAGAGCTTGATGGCGCGTGCGTACTGCTCCCAGGCAGGAGCATACATTTCCGTCACGCGCTCGGAAGCGTCGAGCGAGGTGCTGGAAGAGAAGGCCACCTGCCAGTTGTTTGTAGTGCTGCGCACCTGCAGTTCCACGCCGTATTTTCCGGCAGCGGGAGCATTGATTTCGAACACTGCATACCAGGCTCGTGGGTCCCACTTGCCGTTGATACGGTTCTGGTCGCCCGTGTTTACGGATGCCCAGTTGTTGAGCTCGGTATCGGTGCTCAGCAATGGTGCAAACATGATACCATAGTCTTCATTTGCCACGAAACTCGTGACGGCTTCGCCCACGTTGAAGGTCGTCTGGGCCTGCGCCGTGGCGGTGAAGCCGAATAGGCCTGCTGCGATGACAGCTGCCTTGAGCGTTGAAGTAAATAATTTCTTCATACTGCAATAGATGTTAGTTAATACTTATGTTTATTGAATGAATCTCTTCATGAACTTCCGGCCAGGTGTGAGCAGCAAGCCGGAAGGCAGGGCGTCCTCATCGGCCATGGAGCCTACCAGTTGGCCCTGCATGTTGTAGACGCAGTTGGTTTGAGGGGTGAAAATTGAGGGTTGAGATTTGATGCTTGTCTCAAGAGGGTTGAGGTAGGTTCCCCTGACTGTTGCCGCAGCGGTGGTAATGGTAGAGCGCAGGCGTATGTCGGCCGAGCTGGCACCAATCATCACGTCTACAGTTCCCTCCTCCACGTCGAAGGTGTTGGTCTGGTCGTTGTAGTAGGTAAGCTGGTCGTGGCTAAGCTCTATCTCTACGTGGCGGCTCTCTCCGGCCTTGATTCTGATGCGCTCGAAGCCTTTAAGCTCTTTCAGTGGGCGCTCTATCTGGCTCTGTGCATGGGTGTAGAGCTGCACTATCTCGTCGCCGTCGCGGGTGCCGGTATTTGTAACGTCGAAGCTGACGATGAGCGACTCGCCGAGGCCGAGGTGCTGCTTGCTGAGCTGCAGGTTGCTGTATTCGTAGGTGGTGTAGCTGATGCCGTAGCCGAAGGGGTAGAGGGGCTCACGGTTGTGGTACATATAGGTGTAGTGGTTCTTGCGGATGTCGTACTGCAACAGGTCGGTGGGCAGCACGGAGAGGGAGCTGTACCAGGTGGAGGTGAGCTTGCCGGATGGGTTGTAGTCGCCGTAGAGCACGTCGGCAATGGCCTGTCCCTGAGCCTGTCCGCCATACCATGCCTCAACGATGGCGGGCACGTTCTGCTGCGCCCAGTTGATTGTCATTGATGAACAGGTCTGCATAACCAGCACCACGTTTTTGTTGACGCTGTAGACCTGCTGCAAAAGCTGCTGCTGTCCGCCGGGCAGGTTCAGGCTGCTGCGGTCGCGGCTCTCGTCGCTGGTCTCCAGGTCGGTGCCTAAGCAGAGCACCACCACGTCGGCCTTTGCGGCAAACTCGCGTGCTGTGGCAAAGTCGTTGCCGTTGGTGTTGTTCACATTGCAGCCACGCACGTAGTAGAGTGGGCCGTTGGACTGCAGGGGGTTGGTATCCTCGGTATTGTAGAAGCGGAACCAGTCCATGTTGGCGCCGTAGGTATTGCCGGTAAACGAGAATACGAAGAACACTTTGTGCTTGCCATTGAATATGGTGGGGTCAACATCGAATGTCTTCTGCTGGTATGTGCTCCAGCTGCCTGTCGGTGGCAGCGACACCTGCAAGTCGGCGCTGCCCTTCGTGCGTGAGTCAAGGTATATGCGCACTATTGTGGGGTTACTGTTCTGCGCGGCGCTGTTGATGGTGAGCTTAGTGACACCGCTGCCAAAGTCAAGCTCGGAGAAGGATATCCAGTCGTTATTGCGTATATAGCCCAGGTTGCCGCCCGAGCCGTTGGCCTCGCGTATCAGGTGGTTGTTGGCTCCGCCGCCGCTGATCATGCCGTCGCATGATTCAAACTCCACGCGTCCGTCGCTGCTGCTAACGCCCATCTTCTGAGCTATGCCCTGCAGTGGGGTGGTGAGGACGGTTGGCGAGCCGCTGTAGCCACCGAGTGTGACGGTGCTGGCAAAGGGTCCGATGACGCAGACGGTCTGGTCGGGACGAAGCGGCAGCAGAGGTGCCTGGCCTTCAGCCACGGGACTGTTCTTCAGCAGTACGATGCTTTCCTGGGCAGCGCGCAGTGCCAGCTGCTGGTGGCGCTGGCAGTTGAGCAGCGAGTCGGGTGTGTTCTGCCAGCTTACCAATGCTCTTGAGTCGAACTCGCCTACGGAGAAGCGGGCCTCAAGCACACGCACCAGGGCTGTATCGAGCTCGGCCTCAGTGAGGTAGCCGCCTTGGATGGCATCCTTGCAATATTCCTGGAAGGTGCTGCCGCAGTTCAGGTCCTCACCGTTGCGCATGGCGATGCCCGATGCCTGGGCGGCAGTGGCCACGTAATGATGGTTCTGGTAGATGTTGTCAATGGCTCCGCAGTCGCTGGTGACGAAGCCGTTGAAGCCCCATTCGTTGCGCAGAATGTCAATGAGCAGTTCGTGGCTGGCACCGCAGGGACTACCGTTACCGGCATTGTAGGCCGACATGATGCTGCGCACGTTGGCATCTCTGACGCACATCTCGAAAGCTGGCAGATAGTACTCGCGCAGGTTGCGGGCATCCATGTTCGACGAGGTGCTGTGGCGTCCCTTCTCATAGTTGTTGGCAGCGAAGTGCTTGGCTGTGGCTATAGTCTTGAAGTAGTGAGGGTCGTCGCCCTGCATGCCTTTCACGTATTCCACGGCCAGGCAACCGGTGAGGTAGGGGTCCTCGCCGTAGTTCTCCTCGTCGCGGCCCCAGCGTGGGTCACGGCTCATGTTGATAGTGGGGCACCAGTAGATGAGGCCCTTGCCTTGTTTATTATTGTACACGCGAGCCTCGTCGCTGGTTGCGGTGGCACAGTCGAAGACGAGCTGGCGGTCCCACGTGGCCGACATGGCCTTAGACACGGGGAAGCTGGTGGCCAGACCCGAACGGGCCACGCCGTGGAGCGCTTCGTTCCAATAGTTGTAGCCCCTCAGGCCAAGGCGGCTTATCTCCATCGTCTGGTGGCCCACCTGGTTTATCTTCTCGTCAAGGGTCATGGCTGCCACGAGGGCCTTGGCCCTCTCGTGGAAGCTGAGCGAAGTGTCTTTCCATGCCTGCTGGGCCTGTGCAGAGAGGCTTGCCAGCAAAACAGCCATTAACAGGACTGCTGTCTTTTTCATCTTTTTTTCTGCGATTTGTTTAGTTTACGTGGTGCAAAATTACTGCAAACACGCTGTCCACATGGGCAATTATTGTTGTTATAAGTGGAGATATTGACAGAACGACAATTATTCAGTCCATCGGGAATTTTACTCCCCATTCGGCGCGGAAGGCATCCATCATCTTCATCACCTCAAGCGTTTCCTGGTGTGTAATGTAAGGCGATTCCAACAGGCCCTGACTGATGGCGTCGCGGCTGGCCAGCACCTGATACTCGTAGCCGGTAATCTGTTCCTTGGGTGAGAAATATTCCTCGCGGAGCTGATAGTCCAGGTCGTAGACATGCATTCCCTCGGGCGAGTTTACGTTGTCGATAATCATAAAGCCCTCAGTGCCGGTGATGATGCCCTGGCGGTTGTCGCGGCTGAGTGCGCTCGACTGCAGCTGGGCCACTCGGCCGTCGCTGTAGTATAGCGTCATGCTGTTGTAGCTGTCTATGCCCTGGTCGGTGAGCAAGCACGACGAGGCCGTGCGTGCGATGTCGCCACCGAAGTACATGCGGGCGAAGTGCAGACAATACACGCCGACGTCGAGCAAAGCCCCGCCACACAGTTCAGGACGCAAGATGCGCTCCTTATCCATCATAGGATAGCAGAGCGTGGCCGAGAGTTGCATGGGTGTCCCGATGGCGCCGCCGTCGAGCAGCTCCTTTACCCGCAGTGCCAGCGGCATGTAGCGTGGCCAGATGGCCTCGGTAATGAACAGGCCCTTCCGGTGAGCCAGGTTCAGCAGGTCGTCGGCCTGCCGTGCATTGGCGGTGAAGGCTTTCTCCACGAGCACGGGCTTGCCGGCCTCCAATGCCAGGCTTGCATGCTCGAAATGGTGGGAGTGGGGCGTGGCAATATACACCAGGTCTACCTCAGGGTCGTCTACCAGCTCCCGGTAGAAGCCGTAGGCACGGGTGAATCCGTGGCTCTTGGCGAAGGCACTGGCCTTTCCGATGTCGCGTGAGGCTATGGCATAGTTTTCTACATCCTTTAGTGGGGCAACGGTCTGCGCCATCTTTTCGGCTATCCAGCCGGCACCTATAATTCCTATTTTAAACATTTGAGGTTTGAGATTTGAGGTTTGAGGTTTTATTGCCTTGGTATCTGGATTACCGTGTTGTATGCACTCTTGGGCTGCAGCCTGCGGTCGAACAGCAGGGGATAGTTGGTGCGGTTGGGCACGGGGTATTTGTTTTTCCACGACACACCGTCGTGCAGCCCCCAGAAGGTGACGCGGTCTATCTTGTCACGGTGGTTGTACAGCAGGCTGAACAGCTCGCCATAGCGGTTGGCCAGCTGGCGGTCTACGTCGGCAGGCAGGCCGTTGGGGTAGGGATTGAGCCACCTGAAGAACTCGTCGCGCTGGAACACGGGGTCGCTCATTGCGCTGCCGCTCATCTGCCCTTCCTTTGAGAGTGGCAGCACGTCGACGTCGAGTTCGGTGAACATCACTTTCACACCCAGGGCATAGAGGGTGTCGATGGCCTGGGCCACAAGGGCTGTGTCAGGGTAGTTCAGCCCCCAGTGGGCCTGAATGCCCACGCCGTCAATGCGGATGCCCTCGGCTTGCAGCATCCTGACCATACGGACTACGCCTGCCAGCTTAGACGGCCGCCACAGGTTGTAGTCGTTGTAGTAAAGCTCTGCGTTGGAGTCGCCTCTGTGGGCACTGCTGAAGGCCCGTTTCACCAGCTCGTCGCAGTCGCCAGCAAGGGCCTTTCCCCAGCCTTTGCCGGTGCGGTAGGAGCCGTCTTCGTCGAGCAGTTCGTTGATGACGTCCCAAGCATAGACCTTGCCAGCGAAGTGGGCTGTGACGGTCTCCACGTAGTTCTCCATGTTGTCCAGAACCCACTGGCGTGGCTTGGCCGTGCCGTCATTGCGGAACCAGAACCAGTCGGGCGTCTGGTTGTGCCACACCAGGGTATGGCCCAGGGCTGCCAGCTGATGCTGCTCGGCAAAGCTGACATAGCGATCGGCATGCTCGAAGGTCCAGCTCGCAGGCGTTGGATGCAGATGCTCGGGCTTGAGGTCGCTCTCTGGTGAGATGGCGTTGAATTGTCTGAGCAGCAGGCTTACGGCAGCCGTGTCTTCCTCGTAGGCCATTGAGCGGTTGATGGCGCAGCCCATCATGAAGGCACCTGCGTATGCCTCCTTGAGCGAGGCGGTTGGAAGTGGCCGGCTGGAGGGCAATGTGTCGACCACGGGTATTCCGGTTACACCGTGCGAATCGCTCACGGTGAAAGCCTGCCCCGTCCGGGCCTGCACATGGGTGTCAGAGAAGGTGATGTCCTCGCAGTAGCGCAGCGTGGCGCCCCTATGGGCCGTTATCTGGCAGTGGCTGATGTGGATGTCCTTGACGGGCATCTCGGGCAGCCCCATGAACTCCATGGCCCGTGCTGCTCCGTTGCACATAAGGCGGCTGATGTGGAAGTCGCGGAACCGGGGCGTACCCTCGTCCACCGGCTGGGCCTGCATGGCCATGCCTGCACGGTCCATATAGTAGAGGCTGAACGACACGGCATCGCCCGCTATGTCCTTCATGTAGAGGCCGTCAATCCAGATGTTCTCAACGATGCCGCCGCGCCCGCGGGCACTCTTGAAGCGCAACCCCACATCGGTGCCTATGAAGCGGCTGTTGGTCATGCGTATGTTGCGCACGCCGCCGCTCATCTCGCTGCCAATGGTGAAGCCGCCGTGACCGTGGTAGACCACGCAGTCATCAATGAGTATGTTCTCGCAGGGCACGCCACGGTCGCGGCCTGGCTTGTCCTTGCCCGACTTGATGCAGATGGCATCGTCGCCACAGTCGAACGACGAGCCCACGAGCACCACATTACGGCAGCAGTCAAGGTCCAGTGCGTCGCCGTTGCACGAATACCACGGGTTGCGTATGGTAACGTTCTTGATAATCATGTTGGAGCAGAGCAGCGGGTGCACGTTCCAGTTGGCCGAGTTCTCGAAGGTGCAGTCTTCTAAGAGCACGTTCTCGCAGTCCCACAGGAACACGAGGTCAGGGCGGTGGTCTTCGCCCCGTGCCAGCTCCTCGGTAGGGTACCAGGTGTTGCCCCTCACGATGCCGCCGGAGGCAACAATGCTGTTCCACTGGCCGGGAGTCATCTTGTCCTTTTTCACCATGCGCCAATAGTCGCCGTTACCGTCGATGATGCCGCCACCTGTGATGGAAATGTTGCGCTTGCCGCGGGCATGTATGGGCGACTGGTGCCTGAGGGTGGCCTTGCCGCCGTAGTCGCCCTCAACGATGGGGTACTGGGTGCGGTCGGCCACCATCATGATGACGGCTCCTGGCTTGACATGCAAGTCAATGTTGCTTTCCAGGCCTATGGGACCCGTCAGCCACAGTCCTTCGGGAACCACCAAGTGGCCTCCACCCCTCTCAGACAGGTGACTGATGGCATCGGCAAAGGCCTGCGTGTTGAGCTGCATGCCGTCGCCCCTGCCGCCAAAGTCGGTCAGCGAGACGCTGTATCGGGGAATTGAAGGCCGTTGCACGGCGCTCATCTCGAACGGCAATTCCCTGTAGAGGTATTCAAACTCGTAAGTCTTCTTGGCTGGTGCAACAGTATGAAAGCACGCCGTGACTATGCATAAGAACAGAATGCGGTTAACAGTTTTGTTTTTCATTCCCTAATTGTGTAATCAGTCTTAAAAATGCCTATGAAAAGGCGATGATATTTGTTGGCAAAATTATGACAAGCACGCTGTCCGAGCGGGCAATAATTGTTGTTACGGGTGGAGTTTCTGACGCGATGCTAAAAGTCTGCCAACATGCCGCAAACGTCCACCCCGCAAGCGTCACCCTGAGCTTTATTCCCGTAAAGGGCTGCCTTATCTCCGCGAATGGCTACCTCATTAGTACAACAGCAAAAGTGTCACCACCTCTGTAAACACCCTATTTAGAAAGGGAAACCAGAGGTGGCGACACTTTACAGTAATTGAAGGTTTTCTATTCCTTAGGCAGGGGCAGGTACCAGTTCTGGGGATCTTGCAGGTTCACAGTGATGCCGCTGGCATTGCCTTCACCGCGCCGGGCCATGATGCGGGTGGCCAGGTAGGCTGGGTCGCTGCGGCGCAGGGCAACGCGCATGAGGTCGTAGAAGCGGTGACCCTCGAAGGCCAGTTCCAGGGCCTCCTCGTTTACGATGAGGTCTTCCACGGCCTCTATCTGCTCCTGCAGGGTGCCCTGTGGCATCTGGTAGAACTCGTTGTACTCAGTGAAGCCCGAGCCGCGGGAGTGCAGGCCAATGGTGGTGTAGGCTGTGGGGTTCTCAGTGCGCAGCACGTAGTCGGCATTGGGGAAGTTGAACTGGGCTAACCATGTGCTGTCAGCCGGGTAGGTGTGCTGCATCTCTGCGATGACACGGTTGTTGACACCCGTAGACAGGAAGCGGAAGGCCAGCTCGGGAAGTTCGGCACGGTTCAGGGCCTCAGCCAGATGTAGGTAGACCATGGCGCGCCGCCAGATGTGCACGTTGGTGCTGTAGGCATACTTGAAGAGCATCTGCTGAGTGGGGCGTCCGGCTGTGGTTGACAGTCCGCCCACGTTATAGTTGAAGGTGCGGTAGGACGATGCCAGACGCAGGTCGCCGGTGCGGTTGTCTGTCAGGTTGTTTGGAGCGTAGCCCACCTCGCCCGTAGTGGTGTAGTTGCAGTAGACCTGACTGGCCGAGAGCTGAAGCATGGCCTGCGAGGGCACAAGTGAATAGAAACCGTCGTTTATGGTGTTGGTGTTGAACAGGCTGGGCAGCGAGCTGTAGTTTGGCGATGTGGGGATGGAGTCGCCGGGGGTCATGGTGATTAGTTCGCCGTCGACCGTGAAGCGCTCTGCCGTGGGGCCGAAGACGGGTTGAGTCCAGCTGTCACTGTAGCGCTCGTACTTACCGTCGTCGCGTGTCCAGTTTATGCTCAGTGTGCTCAGCGGCCAGGAGGTGTTAGAACCGTTGCGAGAAGAAATGTAGCGATAGTAGCACAGGGCGGCCTCGCGGTAGTTGCCAGCCCAGAGGTTTAGCTCGCCCAGAAGCACGTTGATGGGGAAATAGGTGAGTCGCGATTCAACAGTTCCAATGGTGCCATAGCCCGGCAGCTCTGTGGTGGAGTAGGGGGCAAGGTCGCTGATGAAGTACTGGCACACCTGCTGGAGGTTGTAAAGGGGATAGCGGCTCTCATCGACATCCATCTCAAGCAGCGGCTCGGTGACGAAAGGCACGCGGCCATAGATGAGTGCCATCTGGAAATAGGCCCAGGCCCGGTAGGCCTTGACGGCAGCATACTCCTTCTCGAAGATGTATTCGTTCTGGTTGTTCTTCAGGGCTGTGTCGGCCTTGGCTATGTAATAGTTGCAGTTGTTTATTACTGCGTAGTAGTCGCGCGGATTGTTGTACCTGCTGGTGCTGACGGCAAAACCGCCAGCCGCAGTAGCGGGCGAGAGGTTGAAGGTGGCCAGCTGGCGCAGTTCGGCCGATGCGTAGTTGTTCACGTCGACCAGGTCGCCGCGCACTTCGCCCAGCACGATGGTGCGGTCGGCCAGCGCCTGCATCTTCTTCATGATGCCCGTCACGGAGTAGATGGTGTCGGTGGGTGTGGTGAGCAGGCTGCCGTCGGCATAGCGCACAAGGTCGGAGTCCTGTTCAAGCATGTCGGAGCAGGCGCCCCCCACCCAGCCTCCCACTGTGAGGGGGAGAAGTGAAAAAATAGTGAAGCGGAAGAAACTCCTTATTTTGTTTTTTAACACGTTTGTCATAACGAATTGTTCTTTTTATTGTTTTTGCAAGTCTATTAACTCCCCCTCCCTACAGGGAAAGGCTACGGGTAGGCGAGCCTCGCTCGGGAATGGGGTGGGGGAGGGTCTTTATAGGTTGATCTTCACTCCTGCCAGCACGGAGCGGCTCTGTGGCAGCAGGCCGGTGTCAATGCCCTGTCCGATGATGCCCGATGTGATGGCCGTCTCTGGGTCGCCACCCAGGTAGCCGGTAAAGGTGAGCAGATTGTTGCCCTGCACCCAGAACTCCAGGCCCTGCAGGAACTGCGAGTTGACTGGCAGGCGGTAGCTGAGGGTGACGGTGCTGAGCTTCAGGTAGCTGCCGTCTTCTATCCAGCGGTCGCTGAAGCGGGCGTTGCCCATGGGGTCCTGGAAGGTAATGCGGGGCATGTCGGTAACGTGGCCCTCGCCGTGCCAGCGGCGTGTCATGGCAATGGTCTGGTTCATGAAGCGGCTGCCGCCCTCCAACTGAGAGCGCTGGTAGTTGTAGATGTCGTTGCCCAGTGAGTAGGTTAGTGCTGCATCGAGCCGCCAGCGCTTCCAGTTGAGGCTGGTGGTGATGTTGCCGTAGATGTCGGGATTGGGGTCGCCAATGATGGTGCGGTCGGCATCGTTGATGATGCCGTTGTGGTCGAGGTCGGCAAAGCGCACGTCGCCGGCCTGGAAATAGTTGCGGTCAACACCGTTGTCGGCCACGATGCAGAGGTTGGCTGCGGCAGCCTCCTCGGTAGTGGCGAAGACTCCCTCGGCACGGTAGCCGTAGAACACATTGGCGGCCTGCCCAACGGCGGTGAGGATGGTGGCGCCGTAGAGGCTGGTGGTGGTTCCGGCGGCAAGACCGTCGGGCGTGGTAGAGGCAGGCAGCTCTGTCACCTTGTTGTTGTAGTGGCCCATGCTGGCACCTACCTCCCACTGCCAGTCGCGGGTGACGATGATACGCCCGGTGAGCGACAGGTCTACACCTTTGTTGGTCATGGCACCGCCATTCCTCCAGTTGGTGTCAAGACCGGTGAGGTAGCTCAGGCGCTGCAGCGTCAGCAGATTGTCGGTCTTGGAACTGAAGATGTTCAGGTGCACGCTAAGCCTGTTGTCAAGGAAATTTCCGTCAAGGCCTACATGGAACTTCCTGGTACGCTCCCACTGCAGGCGGCTGTTGCCAATGTTGCCGAGGCTAAGTCCAGTCACGGCTCCCATATATTGCTCGGAAGAGAAGTAGCTGCGGGCTGCCAGGTGGTTGATGTCGTCATTGCCAGTGATGTCAAAGCCGGCATTAAGGCGCAAGTAGTCAATGCCTGGCACGCGGGCAAACCACGGTTCGGAGGTGAGCACCCAGCCTACCTGAACGCCGGGGAACAGGCCCCAGCGGGCACCGAAGGCTTTCAGGCCGCCGTCGGCATCAAGACCGTAGTCAGACGAGGTGTCGGCCGTGAGGTTAAGCTGCAAGAAGTAGCGCTGCAGATAGTCGTACTGTGCCTGTGCATACCACGAGATAGTAGTCCACGAGGCACTGTTGCCATCGGCAGTGGAGTTGGGGCCGCTCTGAATGAAGGGCGTCTTGTCGTTGCCGGTGTCATAGCCCAGCTGGGTGTCAAGGGTGAAGCTCTCCCAGTTGATTCTTGCTCCGCCAAAGGCGTTGATGTTGTGCGCACCGTAGCGGTGGCGCCACTGTAGGCGAGTGTCGCTCATCACAGAGTTCTGCTTGGAAAAGAGCGAACGGCTCTCGTTTTCGCGTGTGGAGGCCAGGCTCTGCACGTAGTAGTCGGGTGTGCCGTAGATGGGTATGTAGTACTTCTCGTTGGTGCTCACCAGGTTGTAGCTGAAATGCTCGCTGAGGCTCAGGCTGGCATTGAAGTCGAAGCGCGGCGTGACGGCAATGTTGAGCATGGAGTTCTGGAAACGGTTCTTGTTCTCTGCGTCGCCATAGACATTGAGTGCGTAGGGGTTGCCTAAGCGCCAGTTGTAGGTCTGGTAGTTGTGCAGGGCCTCGTCAAGGTAGGCCTCGTCGTTCACGTCAAGGTGGTCGCTCAGCTGACCGCCGGCATAGGCGAAGGGGCTGAGGAAGGGACTCTTGGCGTAGGCCAGGAATGAAGGCGAGGAGATGGGGCCGTTGTCATAGCCGCTGGGGGTGCCGTCGTCGCGCAGGTTGCGGCTGAGGTTTGAGAACGAGGCATCGAAGCGGGTGAAGAAGCGGTCGGAGAACTTGATGTCGGTGTTGAAACGCACGTTCAGGCGGTTCATGGCATTGTAGTCAAGCGTGCTCTGAGCGTTGACATATCCCAAGGAGAGGTTGTAGTTGGCCACGTCGTCGCCGCCTTCAACATTGATGCCGTAGTTCTGGGTGAAGGCCATGCGGTAGACCTCGTCCTTCCAGTCGGTATCGTTGTGGTACTGGCGGTAGTAGTGATAGTTGGGGTCTTCGTTTAGGAACTTGAAGTCGCTCACGGTGGTGTTGGTGGTTTTCAGCAGTTCGCTGGCATAGCTTCGGTACTGCTCAGCCCCCATCATGTCAATGAAACGGGGTTCGAAGGTGACACCGCCCGAGATGCTGGCCGTGATGCGTGTTGCCATCGACTTGTTGCGGCGAGTCTGTATGAGAATGACGCCGTTTGACCCCTTGGCACCATAGAGTGCTGTACCGTTGCGCAACACTTGCACCTGCTCAATGTCGGCCGGCGAGATGTTGCTAAGCACGTTGTTGAAGAAACCGCCGTGCAGCATCTGACGGTCGCGCTGCTGGTCGTAGATGACGCCATCAACGACAATCAGCGGCTGTGCGTTGGCATTGAGCGAGCCGAGGCCCTCAATGAACATGACGCTGCCAATGCCAGGGGTACCGCTGCGGCCAGTGGTGTGCACCAGTGCCCCCAGCTGATGCTGCAGCTCGTCTTCAATGGTCAGTGCCGAGGTGTAGGGTGAGGTGTGGGCCGTGGGAGTGCCCGTGGCAAAGTCGGACAGCGTGGCGGGATAGAGTCTAACATCGGGCATGATAGAGTCGCGGCCGATGCCTTTCACCACGGTGTTGAAATCGGGGGCGGAGAAATTGATGGCCGAGCAGTAGTCGGGCAGCAGCAGTTCGTAGCGGCCCTCCTCGTCGGTTAGTGTGCTATAGCCCTTCAGCTGGTCGGAGCTGACGATGACGCCTGGCAGCGGCTGGCCGGTGGCTGCATCCAGCACGCGGCCGCGAAGGGGAGTCTGCGCCCCTGCGGTGGTAGTGAACAAAGAACAAATAATAAATAATAAACTTACCCAGTATTTGTTTCCTGTGATTTGATTGTTTCTTTTCATCGTTGTGTTACGTTTATTATTTATTCATTATTCATTTATTCTTTAGGGCATCGCCCGCCTCGTGCGGCTTCAGAATGATGCAGTCAAGCCTGAGTGTGCGAGTATAGCGCGACGACAGACTGCTTGTGACATTGCTTTGCACACGTAGCGTAACCTGAGGGTCTTCAAGGTCAAGTGCACACGTGGGGAATACATAGTTAGAAGCTACAAGGACAGAGTCAACGACATCGGCCGTCGTTTCATAATTGACGGAGTTGTCAGCCGGGCGCCTTAAGGTTTGGCTGATGACGGAGTCGTTCTGATTGCGGTATGTAATTGTGAAACGCACACGGCACGGAAGGCGATCCTCGTCAGAGGCATTCTCGTTGAACGCGATGGCCGGCACAAAGACACAGTAGATGTCGTAGCCGATGTTTGAGAGCTGGTCGGGAATGGCATACGTCACGCTGGTAGACGAGCTGGAGGTGAGGGGCTGTGCCTCGGCAAAGCTGTTTTCTGATACTAATCCGTAGAAAGGGTTTGAGATGGGGACAGCACGCAGGCTAAGCGGCTCGCGGGCCTGGACAATAGTGTCAACATAGCGCGTCTGCTCACACTCCACCTTGATTTGCTGTAAGAAACTCTGGAACTTGTCTATCCTCCAATTGGGCTGGATTGCCACGGTGCCGTTACTGCACTGCACGGTCTCTGCTCCTGTAAGGATTCCGTTGGCAGCATTGGGATTGTAATATACGTAGTAGCGCTGGTCACGGTAGTTGGGCTGGTTGCGGTAAAGAAGCTCGTAGGCAGTGGATATGAGCGAGTCGGCAGGCGACTTCTGGGAATTGAGATTGAAGATAGTGCCGTCGGCAATGGCTCGGCGCGTGTGGGTGAGAACCATGGAGTCGCGCTTGGAGGTGAGGTTGTTGTAGTTGAAATAGTTGATGTACTCATTGAACATCTGGCTCCAGGCATCGTCGGTAGGAGCCAGCAGCAGGTATGTGGAGTCCTCACGGGTTATCGGACCGTACTCGCGCAGCAGCGAGTTGGTGAGGTGGAACACGGAGTCGAGGTACACCGTCTTGCCGTCAACGATGTCGCCGGGCACACTCTCTTCCTCATCAAACTCATAGACATTGTAGCTGCTGAGGAAACTGTAAAGCGAGTCGGTGCGTCCGCTCTGCGAGAGGTATTCGTAGACATTGGCAAAGTAGGCTTCAGGACTGCTTATGGTGTAGAGCACGCCGTTGGTGGCATACTGGTTGGAGGTGAGCAGCGTGCCTGAACCGAAGGTGGTGCCGGTGAGCACGCGATACTTGCCGTTCATCATCTTTAGCGAGTCGTTGGTGAGTGAAGACACGCTCTTGTTGAACAGGGCGATGTGGTTCTGCACGAACTGGCGTATCACCTGGTTGTCGGCATCGCGGGTGCCGGCATTCTTCTCCCTCTGGTAGCGGCTGATGAGTGTCTCGGCCTCAGCAGTGGTGAAATGGTCGTTGGTGGGTGCAAAGACGGTAAACATCTGGCTGCTGGCCAGACGGGCATCATAGCCAGTGGCCTGCAGCACGCTGCAGAAGTTGCTCAGCTGGCTGTTCTGCTGCATGGCTGCCCAGAGTGTGCCGCTCAGCTGCTGGTCTTCGGTGTAGTGGTCGTCCCACTTGTCGGTGCAGGAGGCAAGGCTTAAGGCCCACCCAAGCCCTCCCAAAGGGAGGGATGTTGATATAGTTAAGAGGGCGGCAAGTAGAGCTTTTATTATTTTTGTCATTTTATTCATATATGTATCATTTGTATTTGAAGTAAAATCTTGTGTCCAAACATCCCTCCCTTTGGGAGGGCTTGGGTGGGCTATTTAGCTTGAGTGGGCTTTTACAGGTCGTCCTCAGGCTCACCCTCATCGGTAACACCATAGACGCTGCGGGGTACAATCTCTATGAAATCAAGCATGAGTTCGCTGGAACCATTGTTGGAGACATTGCGGAAGCGCAGGAAATGGTCCTCGTCGGGGCTGATGTGGACGGTGCACACTACGCGGCGCACGCTTTGTGCATGGAGACCCAGGAAATAGTGTGATCCGCTTTGGAGCATATAGGCACCCATCGGGCCACGATAATAGTCAAGGTTCTTAAGGGCTTTGCGCTCTGCCACCTTCTCATCGCGTGAGAGCAGGTTGTAGTTGCTGGCGAGGGGCACGCCAAGGTCGTTGAGCGACTTGGTCATGTCAATAGGTATGCCCTGAGGCTTGTCGTCGAAATAGACCTGTCCGATGCCACGGGTGCTGCTGGGTGCATAGCCCAGTCGAATCTGATACTCACCCTCTGAGGGCACTGGGGGGATGGGGAAGGTAACGTCGTAGTCGCCCTGCAGGTTTATCTCGTCGCCCTGGAAGCAGCGGTAGTGGTTGTGCGGACGGCGGTAGAGCAGGTAGCCGTTAACCTTGACTCCCTTCAGATAGCCCTGTGGGAAATAGTAGTTCTTGCCGTAGCGCTCGGCCTCGTCGTGACCGTGGGTGGGGTCGCCGTTGAGGCGCACACCATTGGTGATCATCTCGGGGAAGAGCGTGGAGAAGTCCATGCGTATGCGGCGGTTCTGAACCTCGTCGCGTGTCTTGACGTCGAAGGCCACAATGTCGTTTACATAGAAATAGATGCCGTTCATGGCTGCACTCTTGTAGCCCGTCACCTTGTCAACCTGCTGACCTTCGTACTGGAACTGCGTGTCGTAGCGGCGGTTCACATAGTGGGCGTTGCGAGTGCCCTGGCCCAGGAACTTTCCAACGGTGAGCTTCTGGACGTTGATCATGGTGTGGGAAAGGAGTGTCTTGTACCAGTCTTCGGGGTTGTTCTGAGTAGTCTCTATGCCAATGTCAACAAGACCGTTGCTGTTGAGCACATTGTAGGGCGTGAGCTTCTCCTTGCTTATGACGTTGCAGCCCAGGATGTGATAGCTTACAAAGCGGTTCAGCGGATTGCGGCGGTCGGTGAGCTGGTCGAAGGCATGCCAGGGCTGGGCGGCATCTTCGGGGTAGACGGCATCGTAGATTTCGCATGCCTTTTCATAGAGCTGCTGCAGGGTGGTGATGCCGTATTTCTCGCGGTAGATGGAGTCTGGCTCTGCGAAGATGGTGAAGCCATAGAGCATCTCTTCGGGCACGGTGGCACTCTCGCTGTTTATGTCGCTTGAGTAGTACCAGCGTGGATAGGGCGAGGGGTCCCAGTTGTTATCTTTATAAAGGTAGAGGGAATCGGCTACGCCGGTCTGCATAAGTGCCTCTACGAAGAGAGAGACGTTCGGGTTGAGCTTCATCAGGTCCACTATCATTCGGTTGGAACTCTCCAGCACACGGTCCACAGGCTGCATGATGCCGTTGTCTACTGAGTCGTCCTGCAACTCATAGATGATGTGTGCATCCTCGTTAAGGAACACAACGGCATTGTCGCTCTCGTCCAAGCCGTGGCTTACTTCCAGATAGCGCCGGTTCATATTGGCAGTGGCCAAAACGCCGTCGCCCATCTCGGCAGTAGAGAACAAGTTGTTTACCAAGTGAGTGCGGGCAATGGTGTCGCAGTCGGCATCGGTGAGCTGGCTGATGTCGCTCAAGCCGCGCTGCTGCAGGTAGGCATCAACGGCATCGTTGGTGGGCGCGAAGCAGGTGTAGGTGCCATAGGCTGAAAGGAGCTTCATCAGACCGGCACGTTCCACGATAGCGGCATACTGGCTGAACTGCGGGTTCTGAAGCAGGTATTCACTCATCGTCTGCCCTTTGTAGGTGTAAAAGTTTTCTGCATCAGGCTCGTCAGAACACGCGCTTACGCTAAATAACAAAGAACAAATAATGAATAATAAACTTATCTGCTCCTTTAAGCTCTTTATCTTTCTTTTTACTAATTCCATCTTCATATATCATTAAGTAACTACTCAAAATTATTACTGTGTCACCTCAAATATTGACTTGTCGCCACTACCAAAGGCGGGGTTCTGTACCAGGTTCTTGTTTACCTTGAGTTCTTCTTCGTTGTAAGGCCAGAAGATGGCATCGAGGCGAGCCAGCCTGCTTTCAGCAGCCGACTTGTTATTAGTATACTTGCGTCCGGCCTGGCTGATGAGATAGTTGGTGTTGCCCTCGCGCATGGAGCGGCGCACCAGATCGAACCAGCGCTTACCCTCGAACATAAGCTCGCGGTTGCGCTCGTCATACACCAGGTTCAGCATAGCGGTCTTGGTGGAATAGCGCGAGTAGGTGAGGGCCGATACCGTCTGTGAATAGCCGTAGGAGCGGCGGTTAACGGCATCCACCAGCGTGAAGGCCTGGCGGAGGGTTGTCCTTTCCTCATCGCTCAGCGTGCCGCTGCCCGTGGGGTCTACCTGTAGTGTGAGGGCCTCAGCCTTCATCAGCATCACATCGGTCAGACGGTAGATAATCCAGTTGGCGTGGCAGCGGTTCTGGGGCCAGCGTGCACCGTAGCTTGCACTGTAGGGATTTGATGTGATGTTGACCATGGCATCCTGACAGGCGTATTTTGCCACCACCTGCGAAGAATTGCCGCGTGAAATATTCTCCCAGGAACGTGTGTCGTAGCGGTTGGCGAAGACAGCAAACTGTCCGTCGCTGATGTCGTTGGCCACCACATCAGAGGGACACAGCGAGCCGTTTCCGCCATCGGCACTTCCATAGCGCACACTGACACCCTTGTTGGGCAGGCTGGCATCGTCAGTGTTGTAGTGCAGTTCAAAGATGCTTTCTGAAGAGTTGCCCAGTGCAAAGATGTTGAAGAAAGCGCGTCCGAAGCTGTTGCCACTGGTATAAGCATCGGAAATGAGGGGATAGCCGTTGATGAGGCGGTCTACGAGTCCGGAGGAAACGCCTCCCACGCGGTCGGACTCCTCCTGATATGTGCGCTGCTTCGACTGAATGACGGCATCGGCATGTTCAATAGCCTTGGCGTAGTCCTGCTTCCACAGGTACATGTCGCACAGCATGGCGTGGATGGCATCCTGTGTGATGCGGCCAGTCTGGTAGGCAGCTTTCGTCACGGGGTAGAACTTCACGGCATCGGCAACTACGTTCTCCAAGTCGTTGGTGAGTGAGTCGAGCACCTCGCTGAAAGGCGTTGCCGGCAGGTCCATAGTTTGAATATCCTCTATATAGGGCTGCGTGCTGAAGGGCACGTCGCGGAAGGCGCGGATGAGATAGAAATAGCAGAGGTCGCGCAGTGCCGATGCCTCAGCTATGGTGGCGCGCAGCTCGCTCTGAGTGTAGTTGGGGTCGCGCTCGGCCACCTGTGGGGCATAGTAGAGAATAGTGTTACAGCGGTTTATGACATCGTAGAAAGACACCCACGTGCTGTAGGAATTGTTTGATGTGATATTCTCCAAAGCAATGTTGCTCAGGTTGGTGTCGTCGCTGATGCGCTCGCCGCCCATGAGGTTCTCGCTGCGGGCCTCGCCCCAGATGATGGCGCGGTCAATCCAGTCCTGCGACTGCATGGCCAGGTAGCAGCCGGCCATCACGTTCTCCACATCGCTCTCTTCGTTCCAGAAGTTGTCGAGCACAATCTGGTCAAGGGGCTTCACCTCAAGGAAGTCGCTGCATGCGCTTACGCTAAATAATAAAGAACAAATAATAAATAATAAACTTATCTGCCCCCTTAATTTATGGGTTATATTGTTCATCATTCTTCGCTTTATTGTTTTTTTATTTTTTCTTTTTTATTTGTTATTTAGGCCGAAGGCCGCATCAGAAGTCCACCGTCAGTCCGAAGGTGTAAGACTTTGCCCTTGGTGTCTGAGCTTGGTCGAGGGCGGCACCATAGCTGCTGTAGCTTATTTCGGGGTCTACGCCAGTATATTTTGTCAGGCAGAACAGGTTGTTGGCACTCAGGTAGAAGCGCAGCCCATGGAGACCGATGGCCCTCACGCTTTTGTCGGGCAGAGAGTAGCTCAGCTGTGTGTAGTTCAGTCGCAGGAAGGAGCCGTCCTCCACGAAGCGGTCGCTGATGAGCGTGTTGTAGTTTGACGAAGAGCCGTACATGGCGCGTGGGATGCTGGTTACGTCTCCCTCCATGCGCCAGCGGTAGTTCACGGCCTGGCTCTGGTTGTTGTTGTTCACCATTGCCTGGGCATCAAGGCGTGCAAGGTTCAGAATCTTATTACCGAAGCGATAGTTGAACTGTGTGTTCAGGCGCCACTTGCCGTAGTTAAGAGTGAAACCGAAGCCACCGGTGAGCTTTGGCAGCGACGAACCCAGATAGACAATGTCAAGTTCGTTGATGTTGCCGTCATTGTTCAGGTCTTCGTAGATGGCATCGCCGCCCTTGAAGCGATAGTTCTTGCCAGGCAGGTCGTCGCTCACGGAGAAGGTGTACATCATGCGCAGAGGCTGGTCATGGTCGTCATAGATGACGCTGCCGTCGCTGGCCAATGCCACAGGGGCCGTCTTGCCGTCGGCAAGGAACTGTGCCTGTTCGTCGTGTGTGAGGCTGGCGAAGGTGGAGTACTGGTACTGATAGACACCCTTGAAACGGAACCCGTAGATGGCACCGAAGGGGTTGTTCAGCTGTACGCGCTGAAGCACGCTGCGGTTCTCCTGGGTGAACTTGATGTTCATCGTCTCGAGCGTGGTGGCGTCCATTTCAAGAATCTTGTTGCTGTTGTTGCCGAAGGTGGCATTGAAGTCGGCAGAGAACTTGCCGCTCTTGATGATGCGGTTGGTGGAGATGTTGAACTCCCAGCCCACGTTGCGCATGGAGCCTACATTCTTATAGGCCAGGTTGGTGAAGCCGGTGTTTGTGGGAATCTTCACGGGCATGAGCATGTTGCGGCGGGTGGCAGAGTACCATTCCAGGGCAATGTTCAGGCGGTCGTTGAAGAAATGGATGTCGGTACCGATGTTGAACTGGTCGTTGGTTTCCCACTGCAGGCCGCTGAGGCGTATGTTGTTGGGATACATAACTGCCATGTCAATGTACTGGTAGGAGCTGGCCGAGTATTTGCTTTCATAGAGATAGTCGGCTGAGGGCTGGTTGCCCACGCGGCCCCAGCTTGGGCGCAGTGAGATCATTGACAGAATATTGCGGTCGCCCCCCTTGGCCCATTGCATCCAGGGCTCGTCGCTGATGTTCCAACGCAGCGACACGGCGGGGAAGTAGCCCCAGCGGCGCTCCGGTCCGAACTTTGTGGTGCCGTCGGCGCGGATGCTGAAGTCAAGCATGTATTTGCTTTTGTAGGCATAGTGGGCCGAGAAAGTGTAGTACATGGAGCGCCACTGGCTGAAACCGGTGCTCATCTTCTCTGGCTTGCCGTTTGCACCGAGGCTGGTGATGCCGCCGGAAGGCAGGCCATACTCCTCGGTGACCTGGCTGTTAGACTCGCCGCTGACCAGCTCGAAGCGGCCCATCATCATCAGCGAGTGGTCTTCGTTGTTGAAGTGGGGAATGAGCGTCAGAGTCTGCTTGGTGTTGAAGGCCACGCTCTTTGAAGAGCCGGTATAGGTCTTGTTGACACCTGACGACCAGGGCACGGTGACAAGCTCGGAAGGATAGTAGCGGTTGGTGAAGTTGTTGAAGATGTTCATGTTGGCACGGGCCTCCCAGTTCAGCTGCCAGCTGTCGTTGTCAAGGCCTAACAGGCGGTATTTCAGTATAAGCTCGGGACTTATGTCGTAGGTGTGCTCGTTGTTGCGGGCCAGGTTGGCCGAGGCAACGGGGTTGACCAAAGACTTCTGGTTGCCGCTTCCGTTGAAGACCGACGATGCCGACTGTAGCATCTCGTAGTAGCGGTCGGTGTCCTCGCCCGTCACGGGGTCCTGCTCGTAGATGCCCATGTTTGGCATCTTCTTGTAGGCTATGGCCAGCAACTGGTCGTAGTTCTTGCGGTTCTTGGTGTAGGTGAGCGAGAAGTTGGTTGAGATGGTGATGCGGTCGCTCACGAAGTAGTCGAGTGCCACGCGGGTAGACATGCGCTGCAGGCGCTGGCGGATGACAGAACCCGTCTCATTGTCGAAACCGCCGGAGATACGGAAGGTGGCCTTCTCGCCGCCGCCGCTCACTACGAGGTAATGGTTCTGGCGCAGGCCCCACTGTGTCACGGCGTCCACCCAGTTTGTGTTGTTGTTGTACTGCTGGTATTCCGAGAAGGTGGGGTCGTAGTTCAGTTCCGGAATGTTGCTTGCCACGTCGCTTTGGCGGGGGTTGAAATAGCTCTCTTTGAGCAGCATGGTGTAGCCGTCGCCGTCAAGCATCTTGTAGCCTTCAGGCTGGTAGGTGCCTGTGAGGCGCAGCGAGTAGCTCAGGCGGGGTGCTCCGCGCGTGCCGCGCTTTGTCTTTATCTCTATGACACCGTTGGCACCGCGCGAGCCGTATATGGCTGTTGCGGCGGCATCCTTCAGCACTGTGACATCCTCAATGTCTTCAGGGTTTACGTTGAGCAGTTGGGCAAACTTCTCATCGTTGGCAGTAGAGACGTCGAAGTCGCTCATGTCCACGTTCCACTCGTTGCCGTTTACCACAATAAGTGGATTGGCATCAACGGCACTTGAAATAGAGGCTGCACCGCGCAGGCGCATGGTGCTGCCCGAACCCAGGTTGCCGCTGTTCGACACGATGTCCAGGCCTGAGATACGGCCTTGCAGGGCTTCGTCTACCGTGGTGAACGACATGCCCTCTACATCCGACATGGAAAGGCGCTGCTGGGCCATTGAAGCCTCACGCTCAGGGATGGCCAGTCCACCGCCGTTGACACGCCTGGTTGACTGCACGGTTACTTCCTGTATGACGGTGGCCGAGCTCATGTGTATGTTGTAAGTGGCGCGGTTTATGGACAGGGTCTGCGTCTGACAGCCAACAAAGCTGAACCTCAGCTTGTTGCGCTGGTCGCGGATGCGCATGGTGAAATGTCCGTTAAGGTCGGTGGTGGTGGCGTTGATGATACGCCCGTTGGCATCAACCTCACACACCGAGGCTCCCATAAGGGCATCGAAATCGTCGCTCACGGTGCCGCTCACCGATGTGATGCCTTGCGCCAAGGCCCCCGCAGGGCTAATGACTAATGAACAAATAAAAAATAATAAACCTATCCAGTATTTGCTGTTGGCTATTTGAATTGTTTTTCTCATAATACTATCCGTTGCGTTTATTATTTATTCTTTATTCATTCTTATTTAGGCGCGAAGCGCCGCCACCTGGTGTCCAGTCCATGGGCTGCAGCTGGCTGTCGCTGAAGAACAGCGGGCCGTCAATGAGGTGAACCACGGCGTAGGCCGAGCTGTAGAGGTTGCCGTTGGCAGCTGTCTCCGGGTCCTTGCTTGTGAAGAGGTACTCGCGACACATATTATTATATAAGGCAGCATCGGCTGTCAGCACATGGCGCTCGTTGTGCAGGGCATCGGTCACATTGATGTGGCTGTTGTCGGCATCTACCAGGAGCGAGAAGAACTTGCGGTTCTGCGGGTTCAGCTTTGATGTCTCGTAGCGTCCGGCCACCGTTCCCTGCCCCATGTAAACAGAGTAGTCCTGAATGTGGTAGCGAAGGAAGTCGAAGATGCGCTGGCGTATCTGGTAGCGCATGCGCTTGGCAGCATCGCGGTCGCCGCCCCAGGCCTCGTCGGTCTGTGCCTCCAGGTCTTCCCAGTAGGGTAGGAGGTGGGCCTCGTGCAGGGCATCAAGGCTCTCGTTGGTGGGCACCCACACGGTGTAGTGGTAGTTGTCGAAGAGGCGTATGTTGAAGTCTACGCACGAGTAGCTGTTGTCTATAATCGAAGTGGTGAGGTTATACTGGGCCGAGTCAGGGTCGCCGCCGCGCAGCAGGTCGAAGAAGCGTGAGAACTCCACATGCTCGCTCAGTGTCTTATAAACCGACTTGCGGCCCGACGATGGCACCTCGCTCTCCACCACATAAACCTTTCCGTTGCCGTTCTTCGTCTGGTCGAAAATCTGGGTCACGGCGGTGGGCTGCAGCTGCTCTATCTGCTGTCCGCCCTCAATGGTCATCGTGCCGGCCTGTCCGGCAGCTCGCACGCGGATGGTGGCTCCGCCCTTGGTGCGGTAGTAGGTGTTGCCGTCCTCAACGTTGCCCACCACGATAAGGTTGTCCAAAATATCGCGCATGCGGTTCTCCACCTGGGAGGTGGAGGCATCGCTCAGGCGGTCGCCGATGGTGCCCGTCTCCATGTCGTACTTGTAGCGGTGGGCACAGACGGTGGGCGTGGCGCGGTCGGCATCGTAGTAGAACTCATAGAGCACTGTCTGCGACGAACCGTAGGAACAGGGGTCTACATAGTGAAGCATGGCGCTGTTGTTGGGCACGAAGAAACTGTAGTAAGAGTCCATGGAGTTCAGGTAGGGCTTGAAGTCAAGCTTGTCTATGCCCCAGTAGATGATGTTCATGGTCTCGGTGTGCACCAGGGCAGGGAAGGCCACACTGCTGTAAGTGGCAGGGGCAAACACCTTGTTGGTGAGGTAGACCACGCCGTTGCAGCCCATGAAGCAGGAGTCAACGTCAGACTTCTGCACTCCCATTGACACCTTGGCATCGTTGACAATATTCTCGAACTTCGAGGGCACGGTGCTGACGAACTCGGGCACCATGTTCACGTTTAGCAGTTCCACCAGCACCTGGTCGGGCACGTTCTCCCACGTGTGGTACTGGTCCTGCAGGGCCAGGCCGTCGTTGTTCCACCAGTAGTCCAGTGCATCGTTGGTGGGCACCAACAGGGCGCCGCAGTCGTAGTGCAGGTCCTTGGTGTTGTTGGGGTTGGTATACATATAGTGGTTCCATCCCGGATCGAAGGCCAGCGAGGCAGTGACAGCCTGCCTGCCGGGGTCCTGCAGCAGCTCCTGCTTGTTCTGCGAGCTGAAGTAGCGCAGCACGAAGACGGAGTCCTGTGTGCCGTTCAGGCGGTTGTAGTCCTGAGTGGCCTGCTCACTATAATATGGGGCGCAGAAACGGTCCATCAACGTGCTCCATTGGCTCATGTTACTGTGTGAACGCAGTATCTGGGCCATGTTGTCGCCCGGCATCATCACACCGTCCATGTGGTGTATGTAGCCGTTACGGCACACGATGTCGCGGTCGGCTATCCTTATGCCGTTCACCCAGGCGTCCTGACGGGAGTTGCTCTGGCCGTTGGTAAGTATACGCTGGTCTTCGTCTGTAATATTGTTCATCTGCATGAAGCGCGGCAGGAAATGGATCATGGGCTGCGAGTGGTTGTCGGCAAGAAGCACTATGCCCTGTGTCTTGTGGCGGTGGGCATCCCAGTAGCGGGTGGCCGGCATCTGTGACGGCAACCAGCGGGCCACGCTGTCATACTCTGACAGCGACGTCTCGCGGCGCATGCACATGCCCTCCAAAGGGTCGGGCGATGCCTCTACGTTTGACAGCAGCTCAACGAGGTAGGCGTTGTTCACCATGGCCGAACCCAGCAGCAGCTTCTTCTGTGGCAGAGATAGCCCTTCATAGCTATTCACACCCCATGGATTGCTCTGGAACCAGCGGGCAAAAGCGTCGTCGTCGGCAGCGAAGAGGGTCTTTGAGCCTGTCTGCCTCAGCACCGGTGTATAGCCAAGGTCATCAATAAGCCGCAGCATGGTGGTGTAGTTGCCACCATCCTGTAGCCGCTCGTAGATGGAGTTACCCAACCACTCTGGCTGGCCCTCAAGGTCGCTGTTGTCACAGGCGGTGAGCACAGTGGCTAAGCGTGCCAGCAGGGCTGCAGGCAGTAGGATAAACATTTTGTGGAATCTGCGATTCATAACAATTTATAGGTTTAGATAAAAACGCTGCAAAGGTATGGAAAAAGTCTACCAGACAGGTGTAATAATTGTTGCTTAAGGGGGAATAATTGCCTTTAAGAGCTTTCCAACTGTTTTTACACTTCTACTTCCTGATGAAACATGGCGGTAGTTGGCCACGGAGTTGTAGCTCACCTCTTGCACCTCTTGCACCTCTTGCACCTCCTGCACCTCTTGCACCTCTTGCACCTGTTGCACCTCCTATACCTGTTGCACCTCCTGTACCTCTTGCACCTGTTGCACCTCCTGCACCTCTTGCACCTCTTGCACCTGTTGCACCTCAGTGTCGAATGCATAAATATGCGTATATATATTCATTGCTCAGCCAGAGCTGTCCGTCGGTTTAATTCGGGGCTGGGTTATACTCGTAACCCAGCCCCGCACAGCCATAAAGCACTGGGTTGTCAGCCAGTGCCACTGCAAGACAAACATAAATCTGCATAAATATACAGAACGAAGCTGCGGCACTTTTCACCTGTTAAACGCCCCCCAGGTGCAAGAGGTGCAAGAGGTGCAACATTGCTAATACATGGGAATTTGTATTGGTTCCATGTGGATAGTGACATGCGTGGACTTGCCGTATCTGTCCTTCAGCTTATGCTCAATGGCGATGGCTTGTTCGTGAACGTTCCTTTATCATAAACAATCATAAATTTGAGGTGCAAAATTTCGAAATCTGCAGAAAAGTCGTAACTTTGCCCTGTTATTACCGCTTGAATTTATTCGCATTTCACAGAAAAGAACATTGTTTAAGATTATCGGGTCTTGGTAGTTTAGAGTCCCTTGGTAAGGGACGGCTTTAATGCAGGGATATTATTTGACATTATGAAGAAAGTATTTATTTTGATGGCAGTCGTAGCTATATGCTTCACTGCTTTCGCCCAAAGGAAAGGCGACCAAAACGGTCCACGACATGGTGGCGGTATGGAGATTAACAAGGACAGCGACAGCACATTCGTTGCCCTGAAAAACGAGACGCTGGCCAAGTTCAATCAGTTTACTTTCGAGGATGCTGAGACAGGCAAGACGATGGCGTATAACCTGATGGTTCCTGCGGGTTATGATGGAACAACGAGTTTTCCTCTGGTATTGTTCATGGCCGATGCCAGTACTGTTGGCAAGGATGTGACGGCTCCAGTGACACAGGGCTATGGAGCCTTAGAGTTTGCTTCGGATAGAGACCAGCAGAAACATCCCTCGTTCGTGCTGGTTCCGCAATATACGGAGTGGGCTGTGCAAGATGACTGGAGCACAACGGACGAGGTGGAGATGACCATCCGACTCTTACAATCGGTCTGCAAGGAATACAAGGTTGACACAAACCGTCTGTACACAACAGGTCAGTCGATGGGTGGCATGATGTCGTTCTACTTTAATATCACCCATCCCGACCTCTTTGCTGCCTCGCTGTTCGTCAGCAGCCAGTGGGATACGACGAAGATGAAAGAATTCGGTAAGAAGCACTTCTTCTATATCGTTGCCGGTGGCGACCAGAAAGCCTCTGGTGGTATGAAAGACCTTGCTGAAGTCCTGAAGCAGCAGAATGCCAAAGTCGATTCTGCCTCATGGAGTGCCAAACTGCCCCAGGCAGAACAGGAGCGACTGGCAGAGGAACTGATTGCCAAAGGCGGAAACATCAACTTCATCAAGTGGGAAACAGGTAGCGTGCTTCCAGAGGCGGGTCGCGCTATGGAGCACATGGCATCCTTCGACTACGGCTACAAGATCGCCGCCGTCCGCGACTGGTTGTTTGAACAACATAAATAGAATCGAGCAAGATGAAAAAGGTATGTACAAGTATTCTGTGCGTATGTCTCTCACTTGGAGCATCGGCACAAAAGGCATTGCAGTTTGATGCCAATGCAGGTGTGAAGTCCTCAATAGAGTTGTTCGACGGCACGAGTGCGGGCGGTGCGATGTCGTCGCTGATGGGTGCCACAGGCAACAATCCCGCCTACGAGCCACTTTTGAAGGCTATGGGTGCTGCCCAGGAGCGCGACGATGTGTTT
>JAFTAR010000149.1 GCA_017455495.1 Prevotella sp. | reverse complement strand
TCTCGTTGAGCATATAGTTCACCTGCAATTGCGGCGACCATCCTTTCCACACATTTGTTGACTCCTGATTGCTGCGCCCCAAGTAGAAGTCGGGGCCTACGTAATAGGTGAGGTCGTTCTCCTGCAGCGACTTGCCATGACCGTAGCGTCCTGCCCAGAAGGATGCGGTGACGTCGAGGCCACCCGTGCGGTAGTTCACGTCGAGGTTGTTGGTCAGCGTGTGGCCGTACTGGTATATGCCTCCCGCGTTGTCCTGAAAGCTGATGCCCTCGCCCTGGGCTTTCTTCAGCGTTATTCGTACCACAGCCTTCACTGAGGCGGCATAGCGTGCACCGGGGTTCTGGACCACCTCCACATGCTGTATCTGTTCGGAGCGCAGACGTGACAGCTCGCTCATGTCCTGCACGCGGCGTCCGTTGATATACACCTCGGCATCGCCGCGTCCAAGCACCTTCACGCTGCCGTCGCGCTCTGCATCAAGCATAGGAATCTTTGACAGCGCGTCGCTGACGGTTCCGGCATGTTCCAATATTGTGCCGGCCACCGTGGTCCGCATGGCATCGCCCTTGACGTGCGTGCGGGGCAGCTGGCCTCTCACCACCACCTCGCCCAGCACCTGAGAGTCCTCCTTGAGGGTTATGGTCAAGGCACTGGCATCGGTTCCCGTATTGGCAAGCAAGTCTACGTACTGAGTCTCGTAGCCAATGCTCGTTATCTTCAGCACACCGTGGTCAACAGTTGTTACCACCCTGAACTCTCCCTGTTCGTTTGTCATGGCTCCCTGAACGAAGGAAGAGTCGGACAGCGCAAGCAGCACCACGTTTACGAATGGCATGGGCTCGCCATCTTGGTTTATCACTCGTCCAAACACGTCCTGTGTCTTTGCAAACGACATCACGGTCATCATCATTGCAATCATCAGTACTGCCAGTCTCATCGTTTTCATATCTACTGTAATTATTATTAATGTTCGCGTATTTATAGTTGTGTTGTTAATTCTTTATGCTTACACCTCCTATGAAGTTGTCGGCAACAATGTGCAGGCATGGAGCGTCCCTCTCTGCCGTGTGGCCAGCATGGTTTCCAACTCCGCCAATGAAGCTTCTGCTTTTTACAATGACGTTAACCGTGTCCGGGACAAGCATTTCAACGCCCCGCAGAAGGTGTGAATGTCTATCTCCTCATCCTCAGTGATAGTGGCCTCACGAAGGTCTAAACGTATGCCTCCGCAGAAGGCTTCAAGGCGTGCACCGCGAAAGTGCTCGTCGTGATATATGTATTCGTCGCCGCCGTAGCGCACGGTGCAGCAGATGCGCTTGCCGTCCTCGTTGAGCGGGATGGGGCGCCGCAGCCACTGGTCACGGTTGAGGCGAAAGCTGCGCACTATGATGCTGGCTCCTAAGTAGAGCAACAGGGCCGGAGCTATGTACACCGTCCAAGGCTGGCGCCACAGCCAGTCGTTTTCCACTATCCCCCAATGGTTGGCAAGCTTCCATGCGCCTGCCACGATGAATACTATTCCAACAACAGTTCTCAGTTTCATGTTCTGTGTGTGTTTATTTTTAGTTTACGATTCTGTGAGTTTTGAGTCTCGGTGCAAAGGTACGGCAGGTATCCTTATCGTCCAAATATCTGGGATAAACAGCGGGGAATTGTGATGAATGGCAAATGAAAGTGGGCTAAATGGCACAAATGTGATGAATGGAAAGAAAAAAAAATGAAGTCTTAGGCCAAAGTATAAAGTTTTTTGTACCTTTGTATTCGCTTTTCTTAGGACAATGAAGCAAGGGCGCGCTGAAACCATAATGACCCGGATAATAAGCGTCACATTTGTGGTGCTGGCATTGGCTGTGTTCAAGCCTTTCGGCCTTGATGCCTGGCAGTGGCATGGCTACGTCCATCTGGCGGCAATAGGGGCAATGGGGTTCTCTGTCTGCATGCTCACCGACATCATACTGAAACATGTGGTCAAGATGCCAAGGGCCTACGACAAGGGGGCGGAATACATTATCCGGCGGAACCTCTGGTTCCAGCTTATCAACACCCCGACTGTTGCATTTGCCATCTGCCTGTATCGCCATTTCGTGTTGAGCAGGCGTGTTGAAGGCAATATGTTATCGCTTGTCAATTATGTTGAGACTCTGGTCATCATAGCTTTCTGCTCTTTTGCCATCGGCCTGTACTGGCGTTTCAAGTTCCGCAGCAGGTATCTTGCGGCAGAACTTGAGGAGACAAGATTGCTGAATGAGCAGCTTAAGGCTATGGCGTCACGCACTAACCCTTCCAAAGTGAGTGACGTTGAGGTGCCGGATTCCACAAGTGATGAACCTATAGGCAATCAGTCATCAACAACTTGTGCGGGTGATACTCTCACCCTCACCGGCACCACCAATGAGAGCGTTACACTGCAGTTGTCCGACCTGCTGTACATAGAGGCCGTTGGCAACTACTTGAAGGTGTGCCATCTAAGCGACGGACGTATTCGTACCGACATGCTCCGCACCACCTTGAAGCAGATGGAGGAGACGCTAAGTCCATATCCTTCGATAGTGCGCTGCCACAGGGCTTTCCTTGTAAACCTTGGCCAGGTAGAGCAGATAACGGCAAAGTCGGGCACCATGCAGCTGCTCATGAAGCATTGCAACGACACAATACCCGTGTCAAGGAGCAACATGGCCGGCGTGAAGGAATCCATCAGAAACCTGTAGCAGGTCTTTATGAGTCCAGAGAACCGTCTTTTACCAGCCACTCGTGACAGAGCGAATTGACGGTTATTATGGCGAGTGATATGATAACTACAACGAAAGGATAGGATTCTTTTCGCCATACAAAGAACTTCACTCAATTATTGAGAATGTAAAATCAGGCGTATAGCTCATTTTGCAGGCTATTTTTGAGTGGTAGATAGTCAATAGCTCAAATTGCAGGTTGCATTTCATCCTCAGATATTTGGTAAATCAGAGACGATTTTGTACCTTTGCATCGCAGTCTGAAGCATAGTGGAGC
>JAFTAR010000012.1 GCA_017455495.1 Prevotella sp. | reverse complement strand
CAGCACTATGGCTCTGGCTATGGCCACACGTTTCTGCATGCCTCCGCTAATCTCGCCGGGAAATTTATTCCCTGCATCCTTGAGGTTCACGCGGTCCAGGCATTCCATGGCCCTTTTCTGTCGCTCGCGCAGAGTCATGTTTGAGAACATGTCGAGGGGGAACATAACGTTTTCCAGCACCGTGAACGAGTCGAAGAGGGCGGCACTCTGGAAAATCATGCCCATCTCGCGGCGCATGGCCACCTTCTCCTTCTTTGACATCTGCATGAAGTCGCGCCCGTCGTAGAGCACCTGTCCGCTGGTGGGTTCCAGCAGGCCCACGAGGTTCTTCATGAGCACGGTCTTGCCACTGCCGCTCTGGCCTATGATGAGGTTGGTGATGCCGTCGGTGAACGTGGTGTTGATGCTTTTCAGCACGTCCTTGTCCTCAAAACTCTTGCAGAGATTCTTTACTTCTATCATGCTTTGGCAAGTTTCTTTGTGAGGGTAAGAATGTTCACGTCGGCTTTCCGCTCATATTCCATGCTGTCCATGTTCCGTTTAGCCAGATTCAGGTCTGAGTCTTCGGCCTTCGTGGGGTCGTAGGCTATGCCGCGGTCGCGCACCACAAAGCTAACCTTTTCTTTTTCCGCGCGCACCTCTATATTAACGTTGCCTTTCTTTCCCTCGGGGTAAGCATGCTTCATGGCGTTCACCACAGCCTCTTCAATGGCCTCACTGATAGTGGCGGCTTCTGCTTTGTCAATCTTGAGGGCCTGGCAGACATCGCTTACGTACTGTGAAAGTCTGGGCAGTTCGGCTTCATCGTTTGTGAGCGTTGTGCTTCGCTGGTAGTGACCGCTGTTGGTCTGGCCGGTGTACCTCACTACCAGCATGGTTATGTCGGCAGTCTGTTCCGTATCGCCAGTGAATCGCTTTAAGGCCCTTGCCATGCCGTCGATCACATCCTGCGGATTCATGTTGCCACTCTTCAAGGCTTGCAGGGCTTCGCCCATTATGCGGTTCTGGCCAAAGTGCTGTTGCTGGCTGTTGGCGGCTTCAGCCAGACCTTTGGTGTAAAGTAATATTACTGTACCAGGGTCTATCAGTGTGTCCTGTTGTGTAAATACATGTCTGGCATCCTTCCCCATAGGCAAATTGCTGTCCACAGGCAGAAGCCCTACACCAGAGCCTGCCAACACCGGTGCTTCGTGGCCGGCGTTGCAGAACAGGAGGCGGCCGTCGCTGAGGTTCAATACTCCCACGAAGAGCGTCAGGGCCATAGTTGAGCCGCCGGCTCTGGCCATAGTGTCGTTCATGGCTTCCATAATGCGCTTTGGTTGGTCCTCAATGGCTACCAAGGCCCTGAACTGTGCTTTTGTCATGGCAATGATGAGCGAGGCCTGCGCTCCCTTCATGTTTGTGTCGCCTATGCAGATGAAGAGTTTGTCTTCGCGCAGAACGTAGTCGTAGAGATTGCTTCCCACAGCCTTTGCCTGTGTCATTGAGGCTGCCAAGCTCACGTCGTTGCGTCTTGGCAGCTGCTGTGAAGCCATCTGCTTCTGTATGTCGTTGGCTATCCTAAGTTCGCTACCAGTCCGCTCCTTGTCGGTAGTGGTCTTCTCTATGCGGTCGTAGTCTTTCTTCAGGTCATCGTGGGCCTTGGTAAGCCTCTTCTCCGCGCGGCGGCGGTAATATGCATATGCACCGAAGAGCATCAGCAGCAGGGCGGTGATGAGCAGGAATACAAGTATGCGCTGCCTGCTGACCTCAGTCTGCCGATGTTCCATTTCCAGTTCCTGTTGGTGCATCATGGTCTGCTCGTCGGCATCAAGACGGCGGGCCTGCACTATGGCAGAGTCAAGACGGTTGCAAATGCTGAAGCTTACCGCTACGGCAGAGTCCTGGCGGCCGGCCTTGATGTTTGCATGGTATTTCCTCAGCACATACTTCTGTATGTTCTCAAGTGAGTAGTCGGCATCGTGCGTGCCGAGCAGTTCGTCCAGGTAGTCATAGTTGGCGGCCGCCTCTTCCCACCGTCCAGCCTCCACGAGGTAGTCGTTGCCAAGGATATGGCCCTCGGGAGTCTGACTGAAGTTTGTGGTAAGGTAATGGTCGTACACCTGCACAGCCTCGTCCTGTCGGCCAAGGCCTTCCAAGGCTATTGCGCGGTAGATGTCGCGTCGTGCCCACTGCTTGTCGGCATAGTTGTTGGTAGATGCGATATAGTTCTCGTAGCGCATGATGAGTTCGCCGTAGCGGTCGCACCATGTAAGCGACTTGTCATACTGTCCTATGCTGTTGTAGTTGTAGGCAATGTTTATCACTCCTGCAATGGCGTTCTTATAGGCCTCTTCCGACGGTTTGCCCTCTATGGCGGCGGTATGGCGCTGGTAGGCCTGCTCGAAGTTGTCGTCGGCCTGATTGTAGGACATGCCGAAGCGCGACTGGCAGCAGCCTATGTATATCAGCAGGTTGGTGTAGTCGCCGGTGGTGTCGCACTCTGCCTGCCGCAAGTGTTCCACAGCAGGCTCTGCCACCTCTAAGGCAGCCTCGTACTCTCCCCTCACGCTGAGCACGTTGGTGAGGCGGCTGGCTGTCTTTGCATACAGCTCCAGGTCTCCGGGGGCATTGCTGTCTTCTGTGCGGGCCATGGCGGCCTTCCAGTAGAACTCGGCCAGGTGGAGTTGCATCATGCGGTCGTAGGCATAGCCCTGCCAGTAGTAGGTTGATGCCTCTGATAATTCGCCGGCCTCAAACAGGCTGTCGGCAACATGCAGCAGGCGAGGGTAGTCCTTGGTCTGATATACGCTGTTTATCAGTTGGTCGGCTTCAATGGTGTTATCACTGGTGCCGCCGCTTCCACATGAGAAGAGGCCTATAGTAGCAACGGCGGCCAGAATAATGTTAATACATTTCATAGTCATGGTTAACGTGTTTTGCTTTTATGGGGGCGCATTTCGGTGTTACTGAGACTTGCCTTAGAGGGTGTTGCTTGCCATTCTCCTAACATCGTCTTCTGTAATGTTCAGACGGGTGGCGATAAGATTAATGGGAATAGATGACTGTATCAGCAGTTTTATTGTCTCACGCAATTGAGAGTCCTTAGTCTGAATCTGCTCGCTCTGCTCCTGAATCTGATTGCTCTGCTCCTGAATCTGATTGCTCTGCTCCTGAATCTGATTGCTCTGCTCCTGAATCTGATTGTTCTGCTCCTGAATCTGATTGCTCTGCTCCTGAATCTGATTGCTCTGCTCCTGAATCTGATTGCTCTGCTCCTGCAGTTGCTTCTTCTGCCGGAGCATCTCAACGCCCATGTCTACATAGTCGCGCAGCAGCAGTTCTTCCTGGTTCATGCGGTCGCGTATCTCCTTAGTGGCCCCGGCTGCCCGCAGGCGGTCTACTATCAGGTTTAGCTCTTCGTTGTCGCTGTAGTCAGCCTCGTCAATGTTGATGAGGTAGGGATACTGGGTGTCCTGACGGGTCTGGTCGAACACATTGAGAATCCGCTCCACGTGGTTGCTCACCTTGCCGTGAAGCAGTGGTATTTGTACTATTATGCTGCTGTGGGTGAGGCTCTCCACGAAGGGGTCTGGGATGCCCTGCGTCACCTTGCGCCCGTCGTAGTCCTCCACTCCCGGGGTGACATACAGCACCGGCTCCTCAATGGTGCCCACGCGGTGTCCAAGCAGGTAGATGGCCACCATGGGCAGCGCGTGCTGGCGCTTCTCCTCGCCAACCATGTTGGACTCGCTCATATACTGAGTGCCTAAGTACTGGCGGAAGCGCAACAGGTCGGTGGGCAGGTCGGTCTTCTGCAGCTCTATTAGTATGTGCTCCTCGCGGCCGTCGTCGCCAATAACCACGGCATTGTAGTCAAGGCGGAACACGGAGACGTAGTCGCGGGTGGCATTGATGACTTCGTTCTTGCGCGTGGTGACGCCTACCACCTGCTTGCGAAGCAGGGCGGAGAGGAGTATCTTCACTATGCGCTCGTCGTCCATGAGGTACTTGAACGCAATGTCGTAGATGGGGTTGGCAATGGTGGTGGTCATAGTTTCGTCAATATTTTCGTGCAAAAATAAGCAAAATAAATCAAACCGCCAAAAGTTTCTGGAAAAACGTGGAAAACAAACATAATCGGGGTGCACTCTTCATGTTGAGAGTGCACCCCGGTAAAGAAATACGATAAGAGTCTTACTCTACTCTTACGATGTTGAAGTGGCCGGTGATGTCGTTCAGGTAGAAGTCGTATGTGCCTGCTGGTACACTAATGTTTGAACCGCCAGTAGGCAGGTAGTAAATCTTCTCGTCAATTGCTGCACTGCCGTCACTTCCCCAGTCCTTAGTGTCCCAACCATGGTTGGCACGGAACTTCAGTTCGGTATCGCTCGTCAGTGTGTAGCGCACATACCAGTTGTGTGGTGCCTTTTCAAGTTGAGTCAGGTCCACATCGGCGCTCCATTCGTTGAAGCCGCCGCAGAGGCCGATGAAGTTGTAGGTGGCTGTAGGCTCCTCAATAGCCGTCCACTCGTACTTCATGTTAGCCATGTCTATGGTCAGCGTGTACCATCCACCCTGTTCTGATGGGCCGAATGCACCGGTGTCGGCACCAAATGTGAGGTCGCCCGTAGCGCTGGTGTCGCCGTTGATACCACCGAAGCAGAAGCCCCAAGTGGCATCGCCCTGGTTGAAGTTTATACCTTCAAGGATCTTAAGGTCCCACTGGTTGGTCCAGTTAGTGGTGTAGGTGTACTTGTTGCCGCCAAGAGCGTAGAACATGGCAGTCATGTCGGTTGTGCTCCATCCCTGCGGGTTGCCAATGATGTAGTACTTTGACTCCTTGCGCTCATACTTGTAGTAGAGCTTGTTCATGTCAAGCGTTACGATCCATTTGGCAGCTCCGTTGATGACGGGAGTCTGGAAACCGCCGAAGCGTGGATCGCCAGCCCATGCAAGAAGGTTGGGCGTGGAGGCATCGCCATTGACTGCGCAGCCAAGAGCCACGGCATCCCAAGAGAATTCGGCATCGTCAAAGCCAGAGCCGCGGTAGAACTTGAACCAGTTGTCACCATCGTCGGTAGTGATTACCTCTGCCTGGTATACGCCAGGCTCCACCTCTGTCATCCATGTGGGTGCGCTGGGGTTCCAGCCCTGCCACTGTCCAAGCATTGCATAGCCCTTGGCATCTTTCTCGGGCACGTTGGAGTAAGGAGTCAGCGTTCCGTTTGTGATGCTGCTTACGGAGATGGCTTCGCCAGTCTCCAGGCGTCCGGCAAACTCTGCCTCCACAGTGTAGAGGTGAGGGGTGGCAGAGCGGTCAAAAGTGGTAGCCTCAATCAGGGAGTCAAGTTTTGCACTGCTCACGGTAACGGTTGTGCCATCGAACTCGGCTGGCAGGGTTACACCATTTACGGTGATGTTCTTCAGGAAGATATTGCTTATCTCAGCCTGGTTGGCAGTGCAGGTCACTAACTGCACCATTTCTGGTGCGTTGTCCATCACAACATTTGCCTGACTGGCAGCCGCGATGGTAAGCCCGTAGGCTTGGGCAGCCTCGCCCTGGGCGTTGGCCTGCGGCTTTGCCCAGTCTTCAAAGTCCTCGTTGCAGGCGGTGAATGCTGCTGCACAGAGCAGCATTCCGCCGAAAATTATCTGTTTATTCATGTGAGTCATTGATTTTGGGGTTATTATCCAACGGTTGTCATTATTCCACACGGCCGGTGTTGTCGTCGAAGTTAATGACGAGTTTCTTGCCCGTGCTTACGGTGACAGAGTACTCGCTGCCAAGATCCTCGGCCCAGTTGTTAGGTATGTCAACAACGCGCCAGTACAGTTCGCCATTGAAGAGAGTGAACTCTGTGCGCCACCATTCCTCACCGGGAACAACGATGAAGGCACGCAGCTCGCCAGAGCCATCCACGTCATAGGTCCATTCTCCCTTGCCTGCCGGAGCAGTCATCAGATGGTCGTTGTCCCAGTCGCCGCCGGCGGCAGCGCCGCGAACGGCAGCCTGTCCAGGAGCCACGACGAGGGTATACTGAACTTCAATGCCAACGATCTTTGCAATGAATTCCAGAGTGTACCAACCGGCCTTGCTGAACACGATGTTGCCATCGCTGGAAGCAGTTACCTCCAGACCATCTACCTGAATGTCGAAGGTCTTGATGCGGTCGTAGCCGAGCCATTCCTCAGGCTTCGTGCCCCACTTGAAGCCATCGCCACCATTATATATTAATGTGTAGAAGCGTCCTTCCTTGCCATAGACAGGAGCCAGGGGCTTCCAGGTCTTCCAGGCCTCACCAATGCTGTTGCCACATACATAGAGGGCGGTGGGCAGTGAGAGTTCCACAGGAGGATCGTATGCCAGCACGTTTATCTGCACGCTGTTAGAATAAACCTCGCCAAGATTGACGGTGCTGTTTGAGAGGTAGGCCCTCAGGCGCAGGAAGACGGCGAGCGGTCCCTCAGGATCGGCATCATCGTGGCTGGAACGGTAGGCATCAAGAACGGCATTGTTAAGCTCGTTGTTGTTTACCTTCACTTGAGCAGAGGTTGAGGTAGTGCCCAGCTCTACCCATGAATCATCCTCGCCTGTGAGTGACATCTGTGTGGCATAGATGACAGCTGCGGGCCAGCCGCCGTAATCGGGCTGAGTCGTGGTAAGGTTGACTGAAGCCGACTTAGGCAGGTCGTAGACATTATTGGCAGCAAACTCCGGCGTGTTGAGCACGAAGCTTTGCGGTAAGCTCAGCGTGGGATTGCTGTCGTTGTCGTCCTCGCAGGCTGTGAAGGCCATGGGAAGGGCAACGACCAAGCCCATCAATAGGCTTTTATATAACTTTTTCATACACTTATGCATTTTGAATTATGAATTATAGATTGCTTAGTAGCCTGCGTTCTGCTTCAGGTTGGGGTTGTTGGTGAGGTCGTTGTCGGGCAACGGGTAGATGTTGCGGAAGGCAGGGAACTGTGCTCCGTTTGCATTGCCGCCCATGAACTCCCACTTGTAGGTAGACTGGCCACCGTACATGCCGAAACGGACGAGGTCCATGCGGCGACGGCCCTCAAACCAGAACTCCTTCGACCACTCCTTGATGACATCCTTAAGCTCATAGCTGGTCTGGGTAGCGGCATTGGCACGCTTGCGCAGCACGTTGATATAGTCTGTTGCCTTGCTGTTCGGACCTCCGCTCTTGCGAATGGCAGCCTCAGCGTAGGTGAGGTAGGCCTCAGCAACGCGGAACAGAGGCAGGTCGGTGTCAACCTTTACGAGGGCAGCAGTGCCCTTGCCGTCGGAACGCACATTGCGGAACTTCACGCAGCTGTAACCCTGAGTAGACTCGCTCTCATCATTGATGTATCGGGTGTAGCCCTTACTGTAGAAGAGGGCGCGGTCATCGTTGGCAGCAGTGGTCATGGTCTTCACATTGTCGGTCTCAGGAGCGTCAACGCCTTCGCCGAAGAAGGTGTCAATGAGCTTGCCGCGAACGCGGGTGCACTTGCCCCAACTGTTGTCGGTGCCTGAAGGCACTGCCGAGCTCATGTCAGCACTGTAGCAGGAGAGGATGAGGAAGTTCATGCCTCCGTGGCTCTGGGTATTCACACCGTCGAACATTATCGGGAAGATGGCCTCGTAGCGGGCGCTGGTCTCGTTGTTGTCGGCAAGGAACAGCATCTGGTAGGCACTGTAGGTCTCGCCAGTGACAGGGTTGGTGGCACCCGTGGTGTTCAGGCGGTAGTAGCCGTTGTTGATGACCTTCTCGGCATACTCCATAGCCTCGTCCCACTTGGCTGTGCCTGTGTAGACCTCGGCATTGAGGTAGATGCGCGAGAGAAGGTTCCAAGCTGCCACCTTGTCCACGCGGCCGTAGGTATTTTCTCCTGCAGGAGCCATGTCAGCCTCGGCAGCGTTCAGCTCGCTAACCACGTAGTCGAACAGCTGGGTGCGGGTGTAGTACTCGCCCAGGTTGGGGGAGACGTGCTCAATGAACGATGCGTTTGCATAGTTGTCCATCAGGTAGTAGTAGTTGAGTGCACGGATGAAGCGCACCTCAGCACGGCGGCGTGCTGTCTCTGTGGTGCCGTCGTCGGGAACCTGGTCAAGATAGAAGTTGCAGAGGGTGATGGTGAAGTACAGACGGTAGTACAGACCCATTGAGAAGTCGTTGTTAGAGCCGTATGTGTTGTGCAGCAGGTCGGGCACGCCGGCATCGGTAGCCCAAATCCAGTGGGCCTCGTCGGTGGTGAACTCGTTCATATACCAAGCCATGCGGTAGAAATCGCTCTGGCCCTCATCGAAGGAGGCCAGGTCCTTGATGCCGTCGGGTCCTTGCTGGCCGGTCAGGGCAAAGCTGGCATAGATCTTGTTGAACAGGGCGTCATTGTTTGGCTCCATCGTCTGCTGCGGGTTGATGGGGTCAACGTCCAGGTCGCCCACGCAGCTTGTGGTAAGTGCGCCGGCTGCAAACAGAAGGCAGGCAGCCGTGAGCAGTGACTTTTTACTATTTAGTTTCATAATTATATTGTCTTTTTTCTTGTTGAACAGTATTATACCGTGAAGAACCTTGGCTTAGAAGTTGAGGTTCAAGCCGAAGATGCCTACGAACGGACGCGGATAGAGGGTGCCGTCATAGCCGCCGTCAACCTCTGGGTCAAGACCGTCGTATTTGGTGACGGTGAGCACGTTCTGGGCAGTTCCATAGACGCGGCCACTGATGTTGGTGCCGAAGAGGCGCTGGAAACTGTAGCCCAGCGTGATGTTGTCAAGTTTCAGGAACGAGGCATTGCGGATGAAGTAGTCGCTCATGGCATCGTTGCCGTCAACATACTGCCAGTTCTTCTCGGTCTCCATCTTCATCACGTTGTGCCACGACCCACCGATGGAGAGGTTCGAGATGGAGAGGTTCGAATTGCCTGCCTCAAGGGCGAAGTAGTTGTAGTTGTTCAGGTTTGCACGCATAGAGAAGCCGAGGTCCCAGTTCTTGTAAATGAGCTTCGATGTGAGGCCCATGGTTACGTCGGGAGTAGACTTCTTGTAGAAGTAGCGGTCATCGTTGTTGATGACGCCGTCGGCGTTGCGGTCTACAAACTGTCCCTCAATGGGCTGGCCAAACTCGTCGTAAACCTGCTGGAACACGTAGTAGGCAGAAGCACTCTGTCCCACCTTCCAGGCTTTCACGCCGTCGGCAGAACCAGTACCCACAGCACGTCCTCCGTAGGTAATCTTGTAGTCATCGCCCGAGCTGGCAATGAGTTCGTCAATCTCGTTCTGGTTCCAGGTCACGTTGTAGCCCAGCTCCCAGCGCCAGTCGTTGGTCTGGATGGCGCGCCAGTTGAGCGAGAACTCAAGACCGGTGTTGTGGAGCGAACCGATGTTTGAGTTCACCTTCTCTGCAAAGTTGCTGCCTGCAGGAACGAACACGGTGTTGATAAGGTCGGTGGTCTTGCGATAGTACCAGTCAAGGGCCATGGTCAGGCGGTTGTTCATAAAGCCGAAGTCCAGACCGGCATTCCAAGTGGTGGTCTTCTCCCAGGTCAGGTCGTCGTTATAGGCATCTGGACGGTAGGTGATGCCGTCGCCCACAATGGGATAGTAGGCACCCTTTAAGTTTGGAGTGTAGCTGGCGAAGTAGGTATAGTCGCCAATTCCTTCCTGCTGACCGGTGATACCCCAGCCGAGGCGCAGCTTAAGGTCGGAGAGTGCGTCAATGTTCTTGAACAGTCCCTCTTCGTTGATCTTCCAAGCCAGAGCCACCGAGGGGAACAGGCCCCAGCGGTTGTTCTTAGAGAAACGGCTGGAGCCGTCGTCACGCAGCGTGAAGGTTACGAGGTAGCGGTCAAGCAACGAGTAGTTCAGACGGCCGAAGAACGACACCAGGTAGTTGGCGGTCTTGTAGAGAGTGTTCTCTGAGGGTTCGTACTGTCTGCCGGCCAGGGCATTGCCGTCATTGTCAAGGCCTGCGGTCTCGGGGTAGTAGCCACAGTAGAAGTAGTCGGTCTTCTTGTGGAAGTCCTGCCACTCGTAGCCGGCCATCACGTCAAGGTGGTGAATCTCGGCGAAGTCCTTCATGTACTGGGCGTAGATGTTGAACGACATGTTGTAGGTGTCCTGGGTGTTCCAGCCGTAGCTGCCATAGTAGTAAAGGCCTGTATCGTAGTTGTAGGGCGACTGGTTCTTGTTCGACTTGCCGCTGGTAACGTCAATACCTCCGTTCATGTGAATGTGCAGGTCCTCAAGGCCGTGCACCTGGTAGTCAAGCTCAATGTTGCCCAGGAACACGTTCGACTTACCCTTGTCCGAGTAGAGGTTAAGTGCGGCCACGGGGTTTTTCGGGGCTGTGTTCTCCACACCGTAGATCCAGGTGGGGTCGAAGTCGCGGGTAACAGGCGTTGCCCACTGCCAGTAGCCAGCATAGTGAGTCCTGTAGGGGTCCCAGTCAGCGTGGACGGGCTTTGTGGGGTCCATGCCCACTGCATAGCCAATGGCGCTCTGCTGAGCGTATGTGGTATTTGAGTGCATGTACTTACCGTTCAAGTTCACCGTCAGGTGGTTGTCAAGGAATGTCGGAGCGAGGTTCACGCTGGCAGTGTAGCGGCTGTAGTCCGAAGTCTTCAGCACACCCTGCTGCCCTGTGTAGCCCAGGCTCACGCGGTAAGGCATGTTTGCCAGACCGCCGGAGACGGTAATGTTATGGTCGTGAGAGACAGCAGTGCGGTAAATCTCGTCCTGCCAGTCGGTGTTGGCAAAGAGGTGGTTGCCGGCTGCATCGAAGTAGCCCATGCGCTGATACTCCTGGCTGGCCTGCCATGTGGCGTCGTCCATGCCAAGACGGTTCTGTATGTAGCTCATGAACTCGTTGGCATCCATCATGTCAACCGTATTGTTGTTCATGCTCACCGACACGTTGCCGCTATATGACACCTTGGCCTTCTGGTTCTTCTGTCCCTTCTTGGTGGTGATGATAATCACACCGTTAGAAGCGCGGCTACCATAGATGGCGGTAGCTGAAGCATCCTTCAGCACGGTGAAGCTCTCAATGTCGGCGGGGTTAACCATAGAGAGGGGGTTGGATGCTCCCTGGATTCCGTAGCTGTCCATGGCCAGTCCGTCAATGACAATCAGAGGGTCGTTGGAGGCATTCAGCGACGAGCCGCCACGAATGCGGATAGTAGCGCTGCCGCCAGGGGCACCGCCGCTGTTGATGATGTTCACACCTGCCACCTTGCCTTGAAGGGCATCCTGGGCGTTGGTGATGAGACCCTTGTTCATTTCGTCGGGCTTGATGGCTGTCACCGAGCCGGTCAAGTCGTTTTTCTTTGCGCGGCCGTAGCCGATTACCACGACATTGTCAAGCACCTGGGAGTCGTCCTGGAGGGTGACCTCAACAGAGGGGGCTACCTGCACATTGGCCACCTGGTAGCCCACATAGGTCACCTGAAGGGTCTGGCCCTGGTCTGCCTGAATCTGGAAGTTACCGTCGAAGTCGCTCACCACGCCAGTCTGCGAGCCGGCCACACGGATGGTAGCTCCGATGATGGGTTCGCCTGCGGCGTCTTTCACATGGCCCCGCACAGTAATCTGCTGCGCAAAGGCCCCTACCGTGAGAAAGAACCCTAACAGAAGGGTCATAAGCCTCAACGGTAATTGCATGTTTACCTGCTTCATCATTACATTGTTAGTTAGTTAAATAATTTGTTTTGTTAAGTTGTTCTTCAAGCCTATTAGGTATATTGCCTGCAAAGTTATGTTATTTTTGCATTTGCAGACAATATTTTTCATCTTTTTCTCGTTAGTACCTTACGCAAACGTTTGCACGCAGACTATAACATTATTAATTTATGTGAGCGTGCGCGTGAGGAAAGTTTGCAGTACCTTTGCATGGCGAAAAGACAACGTAGACAATAGAATGATTACGATGAAGGACATAGCCCGCGAGCTGGGCGTCTCGGTGGCCACTGTGTCGAGGGCGCTGGCCGACTCCCCGCGCATCAGCGAGGCCCAGCGGCTGCGCATACAGCAGTATGCCCGCGAGCAGAACTTCACGCCCAACCTCCTGGCCGAGTCGCTGCGCCACTCAAGGGTGAAGCCGCAGAAGCTCATCGGCGTCATCCTGCCAGAGTTCATCCACTACTACTTCGCCTCCATTCTCACCGGCATAGAGAAGGAGGCTTCAAACCGCGGCTACCGCCTGATGGTGGCCCAGAGCGGCGAGCACTACGAGCGCGAGGTGCGCATCTGCCAGTCGTTCTACGAGAGCAAGGTGTGCGGCATAATCGTCAGCCAGGCAAAGGACACACAGCAATACGACCACTTCCAGCGCCTCATCGACGCCGGCGTGCCCTTAGTGTTCTACGACCGCATCTGCACTGGTGTGAACGCCAGCCGCGTAGTGGTAGACGACTACATGGGGGCCTTCAACGCCGTGAGCCACCTCATAGAGACGGGCTGCCGCCACATTGCCTACTTCGGGTCGCAGATGAATCTGGAGATTTCCAAGAACCGATTCAACGGCTATAAGGACGCGCTGCTGCGCCACGGCCTGCCCTACGACGCCTCTCTGACACGCATCTGCGACAACCGCCAGGATGCCGAGATGCTCACGCCAACGCTCTTCGACGGCGACTACTACCCTGATGCCTTCTTTGCCGTCAACGACGACACGGCCATCGGCATCCTCTACTCGGTGAAGCGCATGGGGCTTCGTGTGCCCGAGGACATCAGCATCTGCGGCTTCACCAACGGCAACCGCGCCGTGGCCTGCGACCCCATGCTCACCACCGTTGAGCAGCGAGGCATCAGCGTGGGCGAGGAGGCCGCCGACATCCTCATAGGCCATGCCGAGGGCACCCTGCCCATCGACCACGCCGTGCGGCGAATAGTCCGCACACGCCTCATCCTCCGGGGCACCACACGTTAAGTTATTGAAGACAACAGAGACAACTTAGGACAACTTTCTTTGTAATAAGAATAAAAGACAACAGAGACAACTTAGGACAACTTTCTTTGTAATAAGAATAAAAGACAACATAGACAACTTAGGACAACTTTCTACAACATAGGAAACTCTTTAAGATATGATTGACATAAGTGAATTGAAAACGCACATTTATGATGTAGTAGGTGCTTTGCATGAAGTTCACAAAGAGCTGGGGCCTGGCCTGAATGAGTATTGTTATCAGGAAGGCCTTCAGTTGCAATTAACTGAGGTGGGCATACCTTTTCAGCGAGAAAAATTATTCCATCCCACATATCACGGTTGTACTATGGAAACTGTATATCGGCTGGATTTTCTATGCAAGGATAATATTATTGTGGAATGTAAATCTGTGTCAGAACTGGTGAATAACCATCGGGCGCAATTCTTCAATTATTTACGCTTAACTAAGTGTGCTTGTGGCATTCTTGTGAACTTTGCCCCTGCTTTTGCTGTGATAGAGCGCTATTTTTATGATAAGGACCTGCAGGAGATTCTTACTGTAGACGGGCAACGCGTAAAAACTCTCAAGTAAAATAGTTGTCCAAAGTTGTACAAGTTGTCTTTAATAAAAACAGGAAATATATGAAACAAAAACCAGATTTGTCGTTTTGGAAGCTCTGGAACCTGAGCTTCGGATTTTTCGGAGTGCAGATAGCCTACGCACTCCAGAGTGCCAACATCTCGCGCATCTTCCGCACCCTCGGTGCCGACCCTCACGACCTCAGCTTCTTCTGGATCCTGCCGCCGCTGATGGGCATACTGGTGCAACCCATCATCGGCACGTTGAGCGACCGCACATGGACACGCTTCGGACGCCGCATACCTTATTTATTTATAGGTGCCGCCGTGGCCGTG
>JAFTAR010000148.1 GCA_017455495.1 Prevotella sp. | reverse complement strand
GTGAGCGGCATCCTCATCCCCCTTATCATACCCGTCAACTGTCCGCTCTGGATTCTGGCCGTGGCCGTTGCCTTCGCCGTGATTATTGGCAAGGAGATATTCGGCGGCACGGGTATGAACATCTTCAACCCTGCTCTCATCTGCCGTGCCTTCCTCTTCTTCGCCTATCCTACGATGATGAGCGGCGACAAGGTGTGGGTTTCTCAGGACACTATCCTGGGACTGGGCAACACCCTTCCCGACGGCTTCACACAGGCCACTCCGCTGGCTGTGGTAGGCCAGGGCACAGACCCCGTGAGTGCCGGCACAAGCCTGTGCGACATGATTTGCGGCTTCATACCCGGCTCTATCGGCGAGACCTCGGTCATTGCCATAGCTCTGGGTGCCCTTCTGCTGTTGTTCACCGGCATTGCCTCGTGGAAGACCATGGTGAGCGTCTTTGCTGGCGGTGCCCTTACGGCAGCACTCTTTGCCGGCATCGGCATGACAGTCGTTCCCTGGTACGAGCATCTGGTGCTTGGCGGCTTTGCCTTTGGCGCTGTGTTCATGGCCACCGACCCTGTCACCTCTTGCCGCACGGAGTCGGGCAAGTGGATTTACGGCTTGCTCATAGGCATCATGGCTGTTGTCATCCGCGTGATGAACCCCGGCTATCCTGAGGGAATGATGCTTGCCATACTGCTGATGAACATGTTCGCTCCCACAATAGACCACTTCGTGGTGGAGCGCAATATTTCAAAGAGAATGCGTAGGCCCACCCAAGCCCTCCCAAAGGGAGGGATGTCTGAATAGACAATCCGAGTGGGCACAATTCTGACAATGTTTAATATGTAAATAAAAGGAGCACCCTGTAAGTGACTAAACATCCCTCCCTTTGGGAGGGCTTGGGTGGGCTTAGAAATGAAGTTAAATACAAACTCTAACGCGTACATTATTATATATAGTACGATTCTGGTGGTCATAGTGGCCTTCCTGCTGGCATTTGTGTCGCAGTCGCTCAAACCGATGCAGGATGCCAACGTGGCGCTCGACCAGAAGAAACAGATACTCAACTCGCTCAACCTGCGAGATCTTGACGATGCAGAAGCTGAAGCCAGGTATAGCCAGGTGGTGAAGAGCGAGGAACAGGTTGAAGGCATGACCTATTACAACTGCGAGATTGACGGACGGCAGAAGTATGTGTTCCCGCTGAAGGGCATGGGCCTTTGGGGAGGAATAAGCGGTTTCATTGCCGTTGACGATGATTTGAACACTATCTTCGGAGCCTATTTCAACCATGAGGGCGAGACGGCCGGTCTTGGAGCCGAGATAAAAGACTCACAGGAATGGCAGGAGCGCTTCAGTGGAAAGAAGATTTTCGGTGCCGACGGCAGTCTGGCTATAGGTGTGGTTAAGAATGTGGACAATGCAGAGAGCCAGGTTGATGCCGTGACGGGTGCCACTCTGACATCAAACGGTGTCAACGACATGCTGCGCAGCGGTCTGGCTGCCTACATTCAGGCCTTGAGGAAGTAGCTTTAATATTTAAACAGATTTCATTATGGCATTATTTAGCAAACAGAATAAGGAGGCCTTTACAAACCCGCTCAACCTTGACCACCCCATACTGTTTCAGGTGCTGGGCATCTGTTCGGCTCTGGCCGTCACCAGCCAGCTGAAGCCCGCCATCGTCATGGGCTTGGCTGTCACCGTGATTACGGCCTTTTCAAACGTTATTATTTCCATACTCCGCAACACCAGTCCCAACCGCATACGTATTGTGGTGCAGCTTGTAGTGGTGGCTGCCTTGGTGACCATTGTGAGCCAGGTGCTGAAGGCGTTCGTCTACGATGTCAGCGTGCAGCTCTCCGTCTATGTGGGCCTCATCATTACCAACTGCATACTGATGGGACGCCTTGAGGCCTTCGCCATGCAGAACAAGCCCTGGCCCTCGTTCCTCGACGGCGTGGGCAACGGCCTGGGCTACGCCATGATTCTTGTCGTGGTGGGCGCGGTGCGCGAGTTCTTCGGGCGCGGGTCGCTGCTGGGCTTCCAGATTATTCCCGACGGAGCCTACGAGGCCGGCTACATCAACAATGGCATGATGACCATGCCGGCCATGGCCCTCATCCTTGTGGGCATCGTCATTTGGATTCACCGTGCATATTTTTATAAGGAGAAGTAAGTTATGGAACACGCAATAAGTCTTTTCTTCCGGTCGATTTTCGTCGACAACATGAT
>JAFTAR010000147.1 GCA_017455495.1 Prevotella sp. | reverse complement strand
CGGCTTATCATAGAGCCATGCCCAGAGGAACATCCACACGAAGCCCAGTGCACCGATGACGATGAAGGCCATCTCCCAGCCCCAGGCTGCAGCCAGCAGGGGGATAGTGGCGGGAGCAGCCAGAGCACCAACAGAGGCTCCGCTGTTGAAGATAGATGTAGAGAAGGCACGGTCCTTCTTGGGGAAGTACTCGGCAGTAACCTTGATGGCAGCGGGGAAGTTGCCAGCCTCGCCAACGGCAAGGATGAGGCGGCAGGCCAGGAACAGCCACACCGAGATGGTGGTCAGGGCGGTGATGCTGCCGCCGGCTATGCCAAGAGCAGCCCATCCGCAGGCTGCATGCAGGCAGGCACCTACGCTCCACACGAAGATGGCGATGAGGTAGCCCTTCTTCGTGCCCATCCAGTCAATGAACTTTCCGGCAAAGAGGTTGGCCACGGCATAGAAGATGGAGAACAGACCGGTGATAGTGCCATAGTGGTCGTCGGTCCAGTGGAAGTCGGGGGCGATGAAGTCCTTCCAGGTGAGCGACAGCACCTGACGGTCCATGTAGTTGATTGTTGTCGCAAGGAAAAGCAGTCCGCATATTACCCAGCGGAAGTTGCTCATTTTCGTTGTTTGTACAGGAGTCATGTTTATGAATTTAGAATTTAGAGTTTAGAATTAAGAGTTATCGCTTTTGCGATTAAGAATTAGGAATTAAGAATTATTCTGCCCAATATTACTGCGTTTTGTCTTAATGATGCTCACCAACAGCTTCTTTATTTCCTCTCCATCTGTGAACATGGATTTGAACTGCTTGTCATCTATATCATTAACTTTCCTTAATAACCTGAGCCAATAAAGAGTTTCATTGCATTCCTTTAAGGAAATATAAAGTTTCGCCAAGAAATCATTATCGCTAATTGCACATTCAGCTTCTGCAAAATTTGCGCCAATGCTCATGCCGCTACGCATAATTTGGTCTACGATGTTTCTTCCCTTTCTCTCTTTATCCAAGAAACGGCACAGATTGACCACTCTGGCAGCAAACATGAGGCATTTCTCATCAAGCATCCAGCCGAAATCGCTCATTGCAATAATTCTAAATTTTTAATTCTTAATCTGCGAAGCCGACAACTCTAAATTCTTAATTCTTAACTCTTAATTCCGTCATCGGATATCAATGACGGGAATATTGTCCTTGTCGTTATAGTAGAGGTTCTCGCCTGCCATGCCCCAGATGAAGGTGTAGTAGTAGGTGCCGGCAGCAGCGTGGATGCTCCACTCTGGGCTCATGATGGCCTGCTCATTGTGCAGCCATACCACGCGGCTCTCCTGGGGTTCGCCCATGATGTGGGCTATGGTCTGCTCCTGAGGCAGGTTGAAGTAATAGTAAGCCTCGATGCGGCGACCGTGAGTGTGGGGCGGCATGGTGTTCCAGGCAGCGCCGGGGTTCAGCTGGGTAAGGCCGAGCTGCAGCTGGCAGGGGCCTTCCTCAAGCACGTCGTTAACGATGAGCTTGTAGACGGTGCGGTTGTTGCACTCTTCCAAAGAGCCTACAGGTCCCCAGACGGCAGCGCGAAGCGAGCCGCGGCGCCCGTCGAGTGTCACCCACTGCGTCTTGTAGTGCTGGTGGGCAGTGGCGCTGTTGAGGTAGAACTTGGCAGGGTTCTGAGGGTCGGTGGAGCGGAACTCCACCACCTTGTTCACATCGTTGCCCTGGGCAATATGGCCGCGGCCAATGTAGAGGGCCTCCTTGGGGGCAAGGGCATACTCGTGTCCGTCAACGATGACAACGCCGTTGCCGCCGCCGCAGTTCACCACTCCCAGCTCACGGTTGTAGAGGAAATACTTCTCGGTGATGCCCGGGTCCACGTCAAGGCCCAGCTCGGGGAAGTTCTCCAATCGCAGTGTCCTGTTCACGGGCATTGCACCGCCGAAGATGAAGCGGTCGTAATGGCTGTACGTCAGCAGGATGCTGTCAGGAGCCATGACGCGCTCCATGACAAAACGGTCGCGCAGGGTCTGAGTGTCGTAGTGCTTCACGTCCTCAGGGTGGCAGGCCGTCTGGAAGTTCACATGCTGTTGGGCACTCATGCTAAGCGAGCCCAAGAGCATAGCCGTTGAAAGAATTACTTTTCTCATGTCGTTGTTAGTTGGTATTTTATTCTTGTCTTAGTTTTTTCCAGGTTTTAAGTTCTTAGTCAGGTTTTCGCCGACAAAATTAATAAAAAGAAAGAACACTGCCAAAAAAGGCAGTGCCTTTTTCCAAAAAAGCTTTATGACTATGGCAGGAATCCCTGGCGGCGCAGCGCGTCTGTCAAGGTCTGGCTCATAGCCTCGTTGTCTTTCTTAGTGTAGCGAATGTCGGTGAACACCTGTGCCAGG
>JAFTAR010000146.1 GCA_017455495.1 Prevotella sp. | reverse complement strand
CGGTACCAATATTGCTGGCTGCGCCGCCGAAGCCGCCGCCGCCACCGCCGCCGCCACCGGCCACGGTATAGTTATAACCTCCATCCCATGCATAGCCACGGCCACGCTGACCGCCACTACCACCGGATGTGCCTGCTGCGCCGCCTGTGGCATTCACCGTAACAGCGGCGGTCTGGAATACATAGAGCGTGCCCATGGCACCGGCGGTCGCACCGGCATTACCTGCAGAACCATTGGTTCCATTATGCGTTTTCCAATCACTGTACTGATAGCCTGCACCGCCGCTGCCGCCGCTGCCGCCAGCACCGCCGCGTGTGCCGATGCCTGCGCCGGCACCGCCGCCGCCATAGCCGCCAGTGCCACCCGCACCTGTTTGGGTCCAATCACCATTATATCCTGTTGCGTTGCCGCCTGTGCCGCCATTGCCGCCGTTGGCAGCGTTGCCGCCCGTGGCATTGATGGTGCCGCCGCCGATGAGGTAGAGCGAGTTGCCCGTCGTCAGTTCGATACCTGCACCAGCGCTCGTCTGTCCGTTGGCGTTGGCACCCGTGCAGGTAAGCGTCACGCCCGTGGGGATGTAGAGATACACCGTGCCCTGGATAGTCAGGCCGCTGCCGCCCGCCGTCGAGTTGGTGAAGCTGAGGTTGCTTGTGACGTAATAGTACGTCGTGTTACCTGCACTGCCCAGCGTCTGTCCCGTCGTGGAGCCCGCACTCAGCGCCGTCCAGTCCGACTGTTTGGTCTGCGTCTGCCAATAGACCACATCCCATTCGTCGGCCCACGCGCCCGTGACTGCCGTCAGCAGCAGGGCGAGGATGAATAGAAACTTTTGTCTCATTGCTTTTGTTTTTGAAATGATACTTGTTGTTACCTAAATTTTTTTTTGTGACCCGCGGGGGAGTCGCGCTCGGCCCGCAGGGACGCTTGCCTTAGCAAGAACCCCTGCGGGCCTGTGTGGAGCTATTCGTCCCAGTCGTCCCAGTCGATGCCGCCTCTGTAGCCGCGGGCGCGGGCGGGGCCGGAACCGGGGCCGCCGCCAGTGATGCCGGTGTCACCACCTTCCACGCCAGTGATGCTGCCGCAGAGCATCTGTGAGTGCTGAATCTTCACCACGTTCATCGTGGGCTTCTGATATTCTTTCTTGTTCATTGCGATAATGTTTTTGGGGTCGCTGCGCTCAAAATTAACAAAAAATTTATTTCAAAAATTGTAGTGGCCTGTCGGCCAGAAGGTTTAGCTCGACGGCCCGAAGGGGAAAGTCAAATCTTTCAAATCGTCCAAATCTTCTTTTTTCTTCTAACATATAATTAGCATGTAATTTATCATGTAATTTTAATTTATGACTAATTCGTGGCAATTCGTGTTAAAGATATATTTGTCAGATTTGTAGGATTTGACCTGTCGGTCCACCTCCTTCGCACCTCGGCCATTCAAGCGAGCTTGATGGCTCTCGGTTTGGCGTCGGTTCTCCGCGTCAGCGGACTCCTTTTGATAATTTTCTTATTCAAGAATGTTCCATTAAGACACATTCTTCCTATAATTTTGAGCGAAGCGACCATTCGTTTATTACTTAATCACTCTCTTTACACCTTTATATATATACACGCCTGCGCGCGAGGGCTGGCCGGCGAGGCGGCGACCGTCGAGGGTGTACCACGCCTCACCCCCGGCCCCTCCGTCCCGAGCGGAGCTCGCCTCCCCGTCGCCTTCCCGATTGGCGAGGGGAGTAGTCACTCCCTGCGTCGAGTCTTCGCCATCGAAGTTGATGCAGCCCTGCCGCCCGTGGCATTGACCGTGCCGGTACCGAGGAGGTAGAGCGTGTTGCCCGATGTCAGTTTGATGCCGGCGCCGCCGCCCGTAGTTCCGCTGGCGTTGGCACCCGTGCAGGTGACGGTCACGCCCTCAGGCACGTAGATATACACCGTGCCCTGGATGGTCAGGCCGCTGCCGCCCGCCGTCAAGTTAGTGAAACTGAGGTTGCCCGCGGCGTAATAGAACGTCGTAGAGCCCGCCGTGCCGAGCGTCCTGCCCGTCGACGAGCCCTCCAGCGCCGTCCATTTCTCCGCAGTGGTGCCCGTCAGCGAGTAGACCTCCTCCCAGTTGGTCTGCGCCCACGCCCCCTGCGTCACCGCCATGAGCAGCAGCGCGAGGATGGTCAAAAACTTTGTTTTGTACTTCATAATTGTTTTGTTTTTTGAATGATTATTATTACTTTGTTATAGTCGTATGCCAAGAGAGGTGTTGACGTACCAGTCGTTCAGGTAGCCGTGGCTGCTGTTGTGGCGGTAGCGCATGTTGCTGAACTGTCCGTAGGCACCCGCGAAGTAACGCCCGAAGTTGTAGGTCACCGAAAGACGGGCGTCGAAGTTAATGGTCATGCCGCTGTTGAAGGTCTTGTCGCCCATGGGGGCTATGCGCAGGTTGCCGTAGAACCACTGGTCCCACTCGTCGTTGGTGATGTCCTCATCGAGAAACCGCGGGTCCTGCATCAGCTGCTCCACGTTGGTGCCGTAGCCGTAAGCCTGGATTCTGTTGACGAGGGTGAGCATGGGCATAACCGTCGCGTTGACCAGTAGCCCGCGTGCCGGCACTCAGTTGTAGGCATAGCCGAGCCCCACGCTGCCCTGCCAGAGTTTCACCTTGCCAAGTCCCTGCATGGCATATATCAGGTCGCCGTTGGAATGGTCGGCATAGTCGATGGTGCTTTGGTAATACATGGCACCTGCCATCAGTGAACCCGCCGAGCGCTTCTGTATCTTCGACTGGGAGTAGGCGGCGGAGTAGGAGAAATGCTTGCCGTTGAACAGATAGAAGGCGTCGGCAATGACGGTACGCACCTTGATGGGACTGGTGAGGTTCACCTTGCCCCACTCGTCTTTATCGTCCTCGGGAATGAGGTCGCTGTTCAGGTCGAAGTTAGGCGAATGGTTCTCGAACGAGTGGATGCGCAGGTTGGCGCTATAGACTCGGCCATTGGCAGCAACGGTGAAGTAACTGCCCTTATCGCCACCCACGTTCTTTGTGAAGCCTATTCCCAAGCCTCGATAACCAGCCCACAGACCCAGATAGCGTGAGGGCTCCGTTTTCAGGTGAGGCTTAGCACTATAGTCCATGCCGGCCATCGTGCCCACCGTTCTCATGTTCACGATACTCTGGTTGACGTTGCCCCTCACGATGATGTGCCATGGTTTCTCGGGCACATCGATATAGCGGCGGTCAACCTTCTTGACCGACATGGAGTCAATCATGTTTTTTGCCTTCTTGACAAGAGAAGACAGGTCGTTCTGTGCCATCGTCTGCCCGCAGACAACAAGGCATAAAGTAAGTGTCAGGTATTTCATCTTCATTATCTTTTATTCTTCACTCTTCATTCTTCACTCTCCGTCAGTTCCTGCAGCGTCTCCACGCGCCAGACGAGGAAGGCCACGATGGCCACGGTGAGCACCTGCGAGAGATACTCGCGAAAGAGCGCCCCGCCGTTGCTGGTGTAGACCTCATAGACCACGAAGAGGCCCAGGGCGAAGGCCAGGCTCTGCCACACCTCCTTGTGCTCCAGACTGGAGTAGTTGTCGCGCAGCCACCGCCCATAGTGCCGCAGGGCGAAGGCGTAGTAGACGAGGAAGACCAGGGCGGTGCCCAACTGCCACAGGTGGGGCAGCGTGTTGCCGTAGAGCCAGTCGCGCTGGGCCAGGCCCATCACGCCGAACACCACCACGGGCAACTGCACCAGCAGCCACAGCCACACGGGGCGCCGCCGGTCTTGCAGCATGCGCAGCAGCACCGCCATCGTGAGCGGCACCAGCGTGATGTAGTCGAGCGCGATGGCCACAATGTTGCGCGCCAGCCGGTCGTCGGTCAGCCAGACCTGGCCAAGAATGTACCACCACACGTGGCTCGCCACGATGGCCGCCATCAGCGCCGCCGTCCACCTGCGAAGCACGGGGCTGGGACTCACCTCGCTGCCCGCCACGGCATTGCCGCGCCGGAACAGCAGATACAACGCCGCCACCAGTGCCAGGCACGCGGCAGCGACGTAAAGCGTCAGAAACATTGGATCGTGTAATCCTTGAAGTTCGTACATATCATAAAGTTTTTTGGTTTAACATATAATTGCCATATAATTTTCCATATAATTTTCCATATAATTGCTGCGCTTAGAATTAATGAATAATTCGTGGAAATTCGTGTTTACTTTTTTTTTGCCCACAAAGTTACGGAAAAAATGGGGAACGCCCGCGCGCGAAACGGCCCCGACGAAAAATGTTGCACGAGCCGTGACCGAAGTTGCACGAGCCGTCACTCGCGCGCGAAAAATTGTTTTAGCTGAGACTCGCGTTGTTTTAGCTGAGACTGAAAATTGCACGAGCCGTGAGTGGAAATTGCACGAGCGGAGAGTTAAAAATTGCAGTTTTTGAGGGCCGCGGCGGGGCAACGATGATGGCGCTGCTGCTGTGCCTCTACCTGCAGCTGAGCAAGGTGAACATCATTGTTCTTCTCCGTTTTGACCCTATTTTACGCTCATTCTGCGTTAATCTTCCATAATCCCTCGTTTGTTACAACCTTTTTTCATAACTTTGCAGGTGATTAGCGAATTACATCAGAACAACAATGGAGAAAATAATCTTGACAGGAGACCGCCCCACAGGGCGACTTCATTTGGGCCACTACGTAGGCTCGCTTCGCCGTCGCGTAGAGTTGCAGAACGCCAGCCAGTACGACCGCATGTTTGTTTTCATGGCCGATGTGCAGGCCCTTACCGACAATGCCGACAACCCAGAGAAACTGCGTCAGAGCATAATCAACGTGGCACTTGACTACCTCTCAGCTGGACTTGACCCCGAAAAGTGTACCATCTTTATACAGAGCTACATACCAGAGTTGGCAGAGCTGACCACCTACCTGATGAACCTCATCACCGTAAGTCGTGTGCAGCGCAATCCCACGGTGAAGACGGAGATAAAAATGCGCAATTTCGAGGCAAACATTCCACTGGGATTCTTCTGCTATCCTGTAAGTCAGGCTGCTGACATACTGCTGTTCAAGTCAACGGTGGTGCCGGTAGGCGAGGATCAGGAGCCAATGCTCGAAGTAACCCGTGAGCTGGCCCGCCGCTTCAACCAGACCTACGCAGAGATATTCCCCGAGCCTGAGATACTGCTGCCCGAGAACCTCACCGCCCGCCGTCTTCCTGGAACCGACGGCAAGGAGAAAATGTCAAAGAGTCTGGGTAACTGTATCTACCTGTCGGACTCTGCCGATGAGGTGTGGCAGAAGGTGCGCTCCATGTATACCGACCCGCTCCACCTTAATGTAAGTGACCCAGGCCATGTGGAGGGCAACGCCGTGTTTACCTACCTTGACGCGTTCTCTACTGAAGAGGATTTCAAGAACTACTGGCCGGAATATAACAATCTTGACGAGTTGAAGGAGCACTATACCCGTGGAGGCCTGGGCGACATGAAATGCAAGAAGTTCCTCAACCAGGTTCTAAACCAGTTCCTTGAGCCTATGCGCCAGCGCCGCCGCGAACTGGAGCAGGATATTCCTGCAGTCTACGACATACTGAGGCGAGGCACCGAGCAGGCACGCGAGGTGGCGAAGGCAACCATGGCTGAGGTACGTAGCGCCATGCGTATTGACTATTTCAATGACTATGATCTTATCAGCAAGCAGGCAGCAGAATTCAAAAGCAAGAACTTAGCCTTGTAAGCTTGAAGCAGTTCCTGGAAATGCTTTATGGTAACAAACAAATACTTATAATTATAGCGATATGAAGAGAAAAGGTTTTTCTGCTTTTTTGGCGATGGCGATACTGGCCACCGTTACAGTGTTTTCATCATGTGAGAAAATGGTGACAGACGAGGAGTCTGTTGAAGATAGAGACATGAGCACAGTTACGCTTCGTGCCTCGCTATATAATATTGTGGCATTTGGAACTCGTGCAGTCCAGGACATCAAGGAGTATTGTTCGCATATTACTTTTGCCGTGTATGACGCTGACGGCAAAGTAGTGAAGACAGTTGAGCAGAGCCAGGGTGACAGCGGCTATGGCGAGGTCACCCTGACACTTGCCCCAGCTACTTACAAGCTGCTCGTGCTGGCTCACAGCAGTTATGGCGGTACTCCCTCGGTAACCACTCCTGCCAATATCGCGTTTACCAACAGTATTGGCTATTCTGATACCTTCTATTATTACAATGACCTTGAGGTGACAGGCAAGAACCAGGCGCTGACACTTGAGCTTCAGCGAGCTGTCACCATGCTTCGGTTCACCATCAACGATGAACTTCCTTCGGACTTGACGAAGATTCGCTGCCAGTGGAGTGGGGCATCAGGCACTTTGAACGCCACGACAGGGTGGGGCGGCAATGCAACAGACCAAGTTGCTATCTATGCCGTTGACGGACTGACAGCCCCGCTGACCCTTCGCCTTTACACATTTATGCGTCAGGAGACAGGAACCCTGAACCTCACTGTCAATGCATACGATAGCAGCAATAACGTCATTGCTGAGCGCACTTTTACTGATGTACCTGTGAAGAACCACATGGTAACAGACTTCAGCGGTAATTTCTTCAGCAAAGGTGAGAGTGATTACTCAATTAGTCTCAAGGCTGAAACTGAGTGGGGGGTGTATCAGGATTTGACGTTCTGATTAGTTGCTTCCGGCTATTTCCTGCCTGCGCAGGGTCATGGCCTGTTTGTGGGCGAAGAGCTGCTCGGCCTCTGCCATTAGTTCAACGGCAGGACCTATGTTGGCTACTCCTTCTGCCGTGAGGTGCTGGAAAGTCACCTTGCGGCAGTAGCTGTCAAGGTTCACACCGCTGAAGGCTGTGGCATAGCCGTGTGTAGGCAGGGTGTGGTTGGTTCCGCTGGCATAGTCGCCGGCACTCTCACAGGCGTATGGACCAAGGAACACGCTGCCTGCATTGACCACACGCGAGGCCAGCTGCTCGTAGTCGGATGTCTGGATGATGAGGTGCTCAGGTGCGTATTCGTTTGACAGTGCCATCATCTCCTCCTTGGAGCCGACAAGCACGCAACGGCTGTTGTCCAGGGCCTGCCGGGCAATGTCCTTGCGGGGCAGCAAGGCAAGCTGGCGCTCCACCTCGGCCTGCACATTATTTAATATAGTCTCGCTGGTGGTGATGAGCAGTGCCTGTGAATCAATGCCGTGCTCAGCCTGCGAAAGCATGTCGGCAGCTACAAACGAGGCGTTGGCCGTTTCGTCGGCAAGAACGCACACCTCGCTGGGGCCTGCTGGCATGTCAATAGCCACGTCGCCCATGCTAACCTGTTGCTTGGCAGCCATGACATACTGGTTGCCAGGTCCGAAAATCTTGTAAACTTTTGGCACCGACTGAGTGCCGTAGGCCATGGCACCTATGGCCTGCACACCTCCGGCCTTGAAGATTGCGCTCACTCCGGCTGTCTGTGCTGCCACGAGTATGGCGGGGTTCACCTTGCCTTGGCGGTCGGGTGGGGTGCAGAGCACTATGTCCTTGCAGCCTGCTATCTTTGCCGGCGTGGCCAGCATGAGCACAGTGCTGAAGAGCGGTGCTGTGCCTCCGGGAATATAGAGTCCCACCTTCTCAATAGCAATGCTGCGCTGCCAGCACTCCACTCCAGGCTGCGTCGTCACGCGAACCTCGCTGAAGCGCTGTGCCTCGTGGAAAGCCTTAATGTTGTGGTGGGCCAGTGCTATGGCTTCCTTCAGCTCGGCGGGCACTCCATTCCAGGCTTCGTCCATCTCCTCCTTGCTGACGGCCAGCTGCTCCAGTCTTACATGGTCGAAGCGCTCTTCATAGTCCAGCACGGCATCATCGCCACGCTGCCTGACATCGTCAAGAACGCTGCTTACGGTTTGCTGAAGCTTGGCATGATCAAGGTGGGGCCTGCTTGTTATCTCGGCCCACTGCTCCTTCTTCGGAAATCTGTATACTTTCATCCGCTGTAAAAAAACTTTGTTCTCTTGGAATCAGAGAATCATTTTTTCTATAGGTGTTACGAGGATTCCTTGTGCTCCCAGTTCCTTTAGCTGTCCGATAATCTCCCAGAAGCGGTGCTCGTCGAGGACAGTGTGCACAGAGCACCACTCTTCATCAGCCAAAGGTATCACGGTGGGGCTCTTCAGGCCTGGTAGAACATTGATAATCTCCTGCAAGCGAGCCTTCGGAGCGTTCATGCGGACGTACTTCTTGTCCTCGGCCTGCCTTACGGCTTCAAAGCGGAAGAGCATCTGCTGCAGTATGTCGCGCTTCTCCTGCGGCATGCCGGGATTGCCTATGAGCAGGGCCTCGCTCTGCATCACCACTTCCACCTCCCTGAGGTTGTTGCTCACGAGTGTAGAACCTGACGACACGATGTCAAAGATGGCGTCGGCCAGGCCAATGCCCGGGCTTATCTCAACGCTGCCCGTAATGACGTGAATCTCGGCGGTGATATTGTTCTTGTCCAGGAAGTCCTGTAGTATAACGGGGTAGCTGGTAGCTATCTTGCGTCCGTTGAACCATTCCAGTCCCTGGTAGTTGGTCTCCTTGGGAATAGCCAATGAGAGTCTGCAGCGGCTAAAGCCCAGGCGCGAGATGATGTCGGCCTTGGCACCGCGCTCCACAAACTCGTTCTCGCCAACCACTCCAATGTCGGCCACTCCGGTTGCCACGCTCTGCGGTATGTCGTCGTCGCGGAGGTAAAGAACCTCAAGGGGAAAATTCTGTGCTCCTACTAAAAGAGTCCTCTTTGAGCCGCCCACTTTGATGTCGGCTTCTGCAAGAAGGTGCATGGTGTCGTCAAAGAGACGGCCCTTGGATTGTACGGCAATTCTTAATACCATGTTACGTTTTGCTGTTATTTTTTTAAGAACGTGGCAAAGGTACGCCTTTTTTCTCTAATTTGCAATTAATAGTGCTACTTTCTTTGTTTTTGCCTTAACATCTTGCTCAATTTCAGTATCTCATGCAAGCGGCAGAGTAATAACGAAGCGTGAGCCTCCCTTGTATGACGTGTCAAGATTTACCGTGCCGCCCAGCCGTCCGGCCAGCACCCGGCTTAGCGGCAGCCCCAGGCCAATGCCCTGCTTGAACGTGTCAAGCTTTACAAAACGTTCGAATATCAGTTCTGCCTTGTCGGCCGGTATGCCTATTCCTGTGTCTTCTATGGCAATGGTTACGTTCTCGTCGTCCACGCTGGTCAAGACGGTGATGCTGCCTTTCTCTGTGTATTTCAGGGCGTTGCTAAGCAGTGAGTTCATTATGCTGGTCAGGATGTGCTTGTTGGTGTTGAAGGTAAAGCTGTTTTCCTGACTGCTTTTCAGACTAACCTTGACATCGCTGGGAGCATCATTCCTGTATTCGTCAACTATCTGTGTAAGGAAGTTGTTAAGGTTTACTTTTTCTTCCCTCACGGCTTCCTTAGTGTTCTCGCTCATTGAGAGTTCCAGCATCTCGTCGATAAGCGATGTTATGAGCTTGGTGTTCTGGGTTATCATTTTTGCCATGTCGTGGCGCTGCTGCTGGTTTGTTTCCAAGTCAGGGTTTGACAGCACCTGTGCAAATCCGCTTATTATGTTGAGCGGCGTGCGCACTTCGTGGCTCACGTTCTGTATGAAAGCAGTCTTCATGTTGTCCGACTCCAAGGCGTGCCTGTATGCATTTTGCAGCTGCCTCATGTGTCGCCTTCTGCTCCACATTATATATGAAAGGGTGACTACGAGCATTCCCAGCAGGCCTATGGTGATAGTGAACATGATGTTGCGGGTGCGGGTGGCCCTCCGCTCTGCATCATAGATGCGCAGTTCGGAGCGAACTCCCTCCATGCTGTTGCTAAGTATGATGGCGTTAGTAGAGTCGTTCAGCTCGTTGGCCCGTTGCAGGGCGAGGTAAGCCTCTTGCCACATCCCTGCCTTCTGGTAAATGTCGGCCACTGTGCCGTATCCGTCGTTGCCGAGACTCTCATGGGCCATGTTTACAGCCTCCTCGATATTTCCGAGCATGGCGGTGTGGTATATTTCCAGCTCGCGTCCGTGCACGCTGTTCTGTCCCAGGGCGAGGCCTTCCTCATAGTTGTCGTAGGCTTCTTTGAAGTGTGCCGTGTCGCCCATGCTGTAGTATATCAGGGCACGGCGGGTCTCTATGTCGAAGACTCGTTCCGGCGATGTCTCGCGTGCTATGTTCAGGGCCTCATTAAGCAACCTCAGCGCCTCGTCGGGGTCCTTTGAGGTTAGCACGTTCACGATATTCATATATATAGGTGGCATGCTCTCCCGGTAGCCGGCACGCTGCATACGCCGCAGCACCTCGTTCCAGTTTTCTATGGCGGCGTCCTCGTTGCCACAGTATCTGTAGATGTGGCCAAGCATGTTGTAGGCCATGTACATCTCGCTCTCAAGCTTCTTCTCGCGCAGCTCTCGTGACAGTTGCTGGGCCAGCTTGTAGGCTTCTACAATCTTCATCCTGTTCATCAGGAACACTATCTCGTTGCACCGCTGGGTGTAGTAGGCATGCAGGTCGTCCTTTGCCAGCAGGTAGTCCTGAAAGACCTTTACATGCCGGAAGAACCTGGTGCTGTCGCCATCGTTGAATGAATGGCGCATGCTGTCGCGCAAAGCAATGAATTCCGGGTCGTTGGCATACTCAGGAGCAGCTTTTACACCGATTACAAACATAGACAGAATGAGAGTTATAAGGATAGCAGTACCACGTATTTTCATAACGAATAGAGTTTAGGAATGCAAATATACGAAAAAACTACCGAATATTGTTTATCTTCGGTAGTTTTTTCTGTTTTTTTTATATTTGCCGTTCTTAGTAGAACTTAAAGTAGCGGCGGGCGTTGTTGTAGCTGATGTCCTCCACCATCTTGCCCAGCAGCTCGCGGTCGTCGGGCAGCAGGCCTTTCTCCACGTCGTTGCCAAGCAGGTTGCACAGAATGCGGCGGAAATACTCGTGGCGCGGATAGCTCAGGAACGAGCGGCTGTCGGTGAGCATGCCCACGAAGCGGCTCAGCAGACCGAGCACTGAGAGGGCGTTCATCTGCTTTATCATGCCGTCCATCTGGTCGTTGAACCACCAGCCGCTGCCAAACTGAATCTTTCCTGGTTCGCCGCCCTGGAAGTTGCCAAGCATTGTAGCGATGACTTCGTTGGCGCAGGGGTTGAGCGTATATAATATGGTACGCGTGAGCAGACCCTTCATGTTCAGCTTGTTCAGGAACTTCGACATGGCGCGAGCGGTGTTGAACTCACCGATGCTGTCAAAGCCGGTGTCGGGGCCAAGCTGCTCGTACATCTTCGTGTTGTTGTCGCGGATGGCACCATAGTGGAACTGCTGTGTCCAGTCGCTCTTGGCATCCATCTCGGCCATGACGGTGAGGAAGCAGTTCTTGTACTGGCGCACTTCAAGCTGTGACAGCTGCTGTCCGCGCATGGCCTTCTCGAAGATGACCTCAATCTGTGAGTCGGTGTATTCCTCGTCGTAGAACTCCTCAATGCCGTGGTCGGAGAGCT
>JAFTAR010000145.1 GCA_017455495.1 Prevotella sp. | reverse complement strand
GGCTACCGTTCCAGGCTTTATCTTCTGAACAGGTCCTTGATGCCGTCCATGTCGAAGGCGAGGGTGAAGCGGAGGGTCTGGTCAAGAGGGTTTGTCTGGGCTGTGGAGATGACGTAGCCCACGTCGAGCGAGAATACGTTCATGCGGAAGCCGCCGCCCACTGTGAAGTACTTGCGGTTGCCCTTCGACTGGCTCTCATGGTGGTAGCCGGCGCGGATGGAGAACTGGTCGTGATAGACATACTCGGCTCCCACGCTCCACTGTATCTCCTCCAACTCCTCGCTGAAGCCTCCAGGGGCGTCGGAGAAGCTTGTGGTGATGCCCTTTATACTCGACATGTCGCTATACTGGCGGCGCACGCGGTCCTGATAGTCCGAGTTGGACTCGCCAACCTCCTGCAGCGGCACGGTGGGCACAAGGAGCTTATTGGCATCGGCAGCCAGTGTGAAACGGTTGTACTCGTCAACGGGAATCATCAGCGAAGCGCCCAGCCTGAGGTTGGCGGGTATGAACTGGCTTTCCTCGTCGCCATAGAACGATATCTTGCTGCCTATGTTGCTTGCCACGAGGCCCAGTCCCAGCTGGCACTCGCGACTGCCCAGCATGACATAGTTATTATAGTAGAGAGCCACGTCGGCAGCGAAGGCCGATGCCGGCTTGGAGTCCTCAGAGTAGTCGTAGCGCAAGTCGCTGTAGAGCCACCTCATGCCTACGCCCATGGAGAAGGTCTCGCTCAGCATGCGTGAGTAGGCTACGTCGAGCGACATCTCGTAGGGGTTAACGGTCATGGCATCGTCACTGTCGGAGGTGTACACCTCGCCCAGCGAGAAGTAGCGCAGCGAGCCTGAGAGTGCTCCGTAGTCGCCAATGCGGTAGTAGCCTGCCACGTAGGCCAGGTCAATGTCGTTGACCAGCTGTCGCAGCCACGGCGTGTAGTTGAGCGCTATTCCTGCGCGGCTTATGCAGAAGGGATACTTGGCCAGGTTCCAGAACTGTGAGTTCACGTCGGGGTCGGTGGCGGCACCCACGTCACCCATGCCAGCAGCGCGTGCGTCGGGCGCGATGGTCTGTGATATTACGGCGTGCTCAACAGGGTTGAACGTGTTCGTCTTGTAGTCGTCGGCCATGGCAGTCGCCGTGGCGGTTAGGATAAGCGCCAGTGTGCTTAGTCTGTTTATATTTGTATGTGTCATGTCTGTAATAAAACGTATCCGTGCCCCGTATTATTGCCTTCGGCGCACCATTTTCTTCACTTTTCCGTCGGGAGTGCGGTATAGCAGTATGCCCGTGGCATGTCTGCCGGCCGTTCTTCCGGTGAGGTCGGCCACTGCCGTTCCGCTGTATACCGGTGTTGCAGCAGGCTGGTTGATGGCAGCCCTGATGGCTCCGTCGCCCACAAAGAACTGCAGCTTCACTGTAGATGAGTTGTTGAGCACGTCCCAGGCCCTGAACAGCAGTTCGTGGCTGCCCTCCGCAAGCATGGGCAGGGTGTAGTCCACATAGCCGCTGCGGAACTGGCTGAAGTCATAGTTGAAGTAGCTGTTCAGGTTGTAGGTCTGCGACATCTTCCCGTCAATGATAATCTCTATGTCATGGCCTATTCCACAACCGGAGGCGTTGATGCCGTCCTCGTCGTATAGGTCGGCATGCAGCAGCGGAGTTGCCGACGTCACGTCACCGTTGCGGAAGTTGCTGCTCTCTAACCAAACCGCGATGACAGGGCCTTCAGCGTTCATAGTCTCGTAGTCATCGGCACTGCCCATGACGAAGTTCTCGTTGCCGCCATGGGCAAAGACGGTGTTCTGCTCGTTGCAGGCATACACCAGCATCTGGCCGGGGTCATCGCTGTAGCTGATATCTTTTGGCACGGCGAAACAGAAGCGGAACCTGCCTCCGACGATGCTGTCATTGCCCACGAATAGCGTAACAGGACGGTCGTTGTAGACGAGCGGTTTCTTAGGCATCTCGTCGGCAGTAAGGGGGTTCATGCGGCAAGTTATGGTCTGGATAGCGTCCTTCACAGTCAGCGTAGCCAAGCCGCAGAAGTCTTCATAGCCTTCTATATGTCCTGCCACCGTGGCTGTGTCTCCGGCAGTGAGCAGCACGGTCTCATCGTTGGCCGGCATGCTGTTGATGCTGTCTATCACGGCATGCGCCGTGGGCAGGGGCAGCCTCAGTGCCGGGTCGCCGAGCAGTGCGAAGTGCAGCCTGTTGATGCCGGCCTGCCTTGAAGTGGCAGCACCCTTCACTTGGTAGTTCTTGGCCCTGCGCAGAGCCTCGCCGATAGGCATTGGCAGGCCACTCTCATCCATACTGAGCAGATGCTGTGTGAAGGCTTTGTTCAGCGCCCTGTTGTGGCTGGCATAGACGGTGCGCGTGGTACCTATGAAGACTATGGCCCCACCCTCCGGGTTGAGCATAGCCTGGCGTGCAATATAGTTTCCGGCTCCGTCGAAGGGCGACACGTCGCAGGAAGCAGTGAACCACACGGGCAACCTTAGCGATGACGAGATACTGAAGTCGCTGAGTTCAAGGACAGACTCGTGTGACAGCGACGTGGCATTTCCATGTCCGCTGTAGTTCATCAGCAGTGCCCCGTCGCTCATCTGCTGCCGGATGAGGTTTGTGGCATCGGGATATGAGTTGCCCTTAGAAGTGGTGATGCGCTGGTAAGCGTCCCAGTAGACCTTTTTCACGTTCATGAAGGGCCACTGCGCCTGCACTCTCTTGGCCACGGTGTCGGCATCGTTCATGTGGAGGTTGGCATTGCCGTCATCGCCCATGAAGCATACCACGTTCTGCCAAGAGCCTGCAGTCCGCCTGAGGCGGTAGCACTCGGCCTTGTCCACCAGAACCGTGGCCTCCTCTACAGTTAAGGCCGGAAGCCGTCCCACGGCCACGTCGCTCTTGTCATACTTCAGTATGTCGCCGCCCTCGCCGTCGTCAAGCATGGCGAAGAATTCATCGGTGACATAGCTTTCCGTCTCGCTCACAGAGTTGTCGCTCTCGTAGCAAAGCAGGTAGTCATCCGGATTCTTATGGTTGAAGTCAGAGGTGAGCATGCGGTTGTCGTATGAACTGGCGCCCATTAGAATCAGGAATTTCGGTTTGTCGGCCGCAGTGTTCCCGGCCTGGTCGTAGAGCATCTTCATGTAGCGGCGGTAGGCGTTGGCATCGGGTGTGCCGCTGCTGAACTCATTATACAGCTGGGCGGCATTGACCACTCTGACTCTAAGCATGTCATGCTGACGGTGAAGCTGTGCCAGTCGCTCGGCCTGCTCTGCCAGCCTGCCCGACGGCGGAATGATGATTACCATGTCAGCAGGCTCGTGGCCATGCAGGTCCTGGTTGGCTACCAGCCCTACAACAGCCGGCTGGGGCAAGCTTGCCATAGCATCAGCAGTCAAAGGCTTTGGCTCGCTGAAAGCCATCTGGATATAGTCAAGCCTCATGTCAGAGCCACTCAACTGCCTTATCGTCACATGGATACTGTCTGACGTGATGGCACCTACGTTAAAGGTCCACGTGTCAACGACAGCCCTGTCATAGTCTCCGGGCTTTGCCTTTCCTCCAGGCTGCTTCGTCGTTGTGTCGTCAATGATGATGTTTCCCACGATGTTTCCGTCTACCGCAACCGATGCTACACCGAAGCCCTTGTATGACATGACAACGGTGAGCGTGGCATCGGTGCTGCTGTGGGAACACAGGGTATAGGTTCGTTCCACCCCGGTACCGAAGGTGCGGCCGTCATAGAGGTTGCGCCCTCCAAAGTACCAAGAGTAGTCGTCAGCTTCATACAGCGAGTGGTAGAAATAGGGCATGGGGTAGTAGGAGTCTATGAAGTCCTCTGCGTCCAGCCGTTCCGGCTCTTCACCGGTGTCAGACAGGAAGTAAGCTCCGTATGTGGAATACGGGTTCCGCAGCCGCGTTGTGGAGGCGGCTGACTCCCATCCTACAGGCCCTACGGCAAAGAACAGGCGGTGGCCGCCAACAACAGCCATCGGCACCTGGGGCAAGTCGTCGGTGTCTGCCAGATAGTCGCCGCTAAGTTTCTCCGGCTGCATGGCCCCGCCGTAGCCGTAAAGTCTAACCCTGTCAGGGTCGCTGAATCCTGCTGCCTCAAGCAGCGAGTCGCTCAGCTCGTAGAATCCCGTTTCGGGCACGGTAATCTTCACCCACTTGCCAGTGGCCATGAGCGAGTGCCGGGCATAACGCTGCTGCTGTGCCCAGGCTGTACTGGCAAACAGTGCAAGGAGAAAGATGATATGTCTTAGCCGCATTATGTGTATGGTTCCTTTTATTTATAATATGATAAGCTTCTCTGCCTTTGAGGACTTCTTGCTGCCATCGGTGCTTATCAGCACCCTGTAGAGGTAGACTCCTGTTGGCAGGCGTTTGCCGCTGTCGGTGGTGAGGTCCCAGTCTAACTGGTAAGTGCTGTCGGTAGGCACGCCGCTGTCGTCCTTTACGAAGAGCATGCGGCCGGAAGTGTCGAAGATTTCAAGCCTTACGTCCATCTGGCTCCCTGTGCGGTCATGGTTCACTATGAAAGTGGTCTGCGTGGTGGCAGGGTTCCTTGTGCAGGTAACACTGAAGCAGTTGGGCTGCAATGCGCTTTGCACGTTGAATTGCAGTTCTGCCACGGAAGAGTTGTTGAGCATGTCCCAGACCCTGAAGCGCAGCACGTGGATGCCCTCTGAAAGCTGCGGCAGGCTGTAGCCCACGGTGCCCGTGCAGTAGTCGCCGAAGTCATACTGGAAATAGTCGTTCAAGGTGAAGGTGAGGCTTGGGTCGTCGTCGATGGTCAGCTCCATGTCGTGCCCTATACCGCCGCCGGCAGCGTTGATGCCGTCCTTGTCGGTTATCTGCGCATAGAACCAGGGCGTGGTGTTCACCGTGCCTCCGTTCTGGAATGCCTCGGTGTTAAGGTAGCAATAGACAGAGGGGCCAATGCCGTCGCTGCCCTCCAAGTCCGAGCTGCCCATGTTGAAGGCCGTTGTCATGCCGTGTGCCATCATCTGGCGGTTGCTGCTCACGGCATGAAGAATCATCTGTCCGCTGTCATCGCTGTAGCTAATGTCCTGCGGCAGGGCGAAGATAATGTTGAAGCGCCCGTTCCTGATGCTGTCCTGCCCTTCGTAGATGGTGAAGGGACTGTCCCTGTAGACGAAGGCTGTATCTGCGCCATCGTTGCCCCTGTTGTTCAGGCGGCACACTATCTGGCTCTCCACGTCCTTCACCGTGAGGTTTGCCGTTCCTGTGAAGGTGGTGCTGCCCTGGATATGCCCTGACACAGTGGCCTGCTGTCCGGCCTTTAGTGTTACGGTGCTGCCGCTGCCTAACGGAATGCCGTTGATGCTGTCCACCACGATGTTCATGGTTGGCAGGGCAAGGCGCAGGGCGGGGTCGCCCAAGAGCGAGTAGTGGAGCTTGTTTATGGAGTGGCTCTGGGTGCGCCCCAGGCGGTCGGAGATGCTGCCAATGGTGCGCACGTCGTTCTTTGACAGCCTCACGGCATCGCCCAGCGTGATTGCCCGCCCGTCGCTGCCAGTGGAGAGCACGTTGGCCAGGAACGAGCAGTTCATGTTGCGGTTGTCGCCGGTGTACACCGTCCTCGTGGTGCCGAAGAAAGCTATTGCCCCTCCCCTGCTGTTGAGCATGGCTGTCTCGCCTATGTTGTCCTCTTGCGAGTCGAAGGGCATGATGTCGCACGATGCCGTCACCCACAGCGGCAGGCGCATGGAGGTTGGTTCTGCGAAATCATTTAGAAGGAGCACCTTCTCATGGCTTATCTGTCCCGGGTTACCATGTCCGCAGTAGTCCATTATGAGTGCACCGCGCTGCATGAGCTGCTTTATAAGGCGCCCGGCATCGGGATAGCGGAAGCCTGTGGAGCTTGATGTACGCTGGTAGGCATCCCAGAACACCCTTCTCACATTGAAGGCCTGGCGCACAAAAGTCGCCGTGTCGGCAGCGGCCTCTGCCTCCTGCATGTGTATGTTGTTGTTGCCGTCGTCGCCAAAGAAGCACAGAGTGTTCTGCCATTGCCCGGCATAGCTGTTCTCCATGTAGGCCTGCACCTTGTCAACGAGAATTTTTGCCTCGGCCTCGGTCCGTGCCGTGAGGCGCCCAACTCCCACGTCGGCCATGTCGTTCTGTGCCAGACTGGAGCCCTCGCCGTCGTCAAGCATGCAGAAGAAGTCGTCGCTGACGTAGCAGTCGGTCTCGCTCCATGAGTTCTCGCTTTCATAGCACAGCAGGAAGTCGTCGGGCGAGAGCTGCCGCCAATCAGTGGTGAGCATACGGTTATCCCAGGCTCCGTCGCCGAAGAGCAGCAGGTAGCGCGGCATGTCGGCCTCGGTAGCGGCACGGTCGTAGAGCATCTTCAGGTAGCGGCGGTAGGCACTGGCATCGGGCGTGCCGCTGCTGAACTCGTTGAACAGCTCGTCGGCCGGCACGATATTGATACGCAGCGAGTCGTACTGTTCGTGCAGCTGCTGCAAGCGCCGTGCCTGAGACAGCAGCTTCTG
>JAFTAR010000144.1 GCA_017455495.1 Prevotella sp. | reverse complement strand
GTGGGATTCGGCAGCAAGATGGATAATGCCGTCCACCTTCTTGTCCTGCATCAGCTTGTAGAAGGCGTCGAAGTCGCAGATGTCCATCTTCACAAACTCGTAGTTGGGCTTGTCCTCTATGTCCTTGAGGTTGGCCAGGTTGCCTGCATAGGTCAGCTTGTCAAGGTTGATGATGTGATACTCGGGATACTTGTTCACGAAAAGGCGCACCACGTGGCTTCCAATAAAGCCTGCACCACCGGTAATAACAATCGTTTTCATATTATACTATTTTTTGTTTTTGCTTTTTCTCCTGTTATAAATGCCAAGGGCAAACATCACCACAAAGGCTATGATGAAAGTCTGCGAAGCCTCTTGCCAATTGTCCTCCAGTCCTACCAGATAACATAATAACGTAGCAACAGCCGCAACTATTGTGTCAAGCAGCAGTTCTGGTATCCATTTTTTCAGTTCATCCATTGCGTCTTGGGTCGGAAAGGGTTATAACTTCAAGGTCTTTAAAGGTGGCTCCGTCTATGACCAGCCTCATCAGGGTGCGCTCCTTGTGCCATCCCTGCAGGCCTGCCGCACCGGGATTGAGGTGCAGCAGGTTTAGCGTCTTGTCATACTTCACCTTAAGGATATGTGAGTGGCCTGCTACAAAGAGCTGCGGCGGGTTGGCGAAGAGCGTGGAGCGCACGGAAGCGTCATAATTGCCCGGGTAGCCCCCGATGTGCTTTATGAGCACGTCTACATCCTCGCACTTGAAGCGGTTCAGCTCGCGGTACATCAGGCGCAGGTCGCCGCCGTCGCAGTTGCCACAAACGGCACGCAGAGGCCGGAAGGCTGCCAGTTTCTCTGCCACCTCGACGGTGCCTATGTCGCCTGCATGCCAGATTTCGTCGCACGGCTCAAAGTAGTGCAGGTATTTCTCGTCCCAGTAGCCGTGGGTGTCGCTTATAATGCCTATCTTCTTCATTACTCTGGTGCCTCTACAGTTTAAACTTCCTGCGTATGAACTCAGCGATAAACTTCTCGGTCTCCATGATGCCCAGGACCGACGAGTCAACACAGAGGTCGTAGCTTGTGGCATGTCCCCACTTCTTTCCTGTATAGTAGTTATAGTACTCTGCCCTGCGGCGCTCTCCGTTCTCAATAACTTTCCTGGCGTTCTCCTGAGGCACCCCCTGCTTGTTGACCACATTGTCTATGCGGAACTCCATGGAAGCAGTAACAAAGATGTTCACTACGTTGGGAAAGTCGCGCAGCACATAGTCGGCACAGCGGCCCACGAAGACACACGACCCCTTCTCTGCCTCCTTACGGATGGCATCGCTCTGGAACTTGAACAGGCTCTCCTGCGAGAAGTTGTTCTGGTAGAAGTTGTTGTCGGTACCCGTATTGCTGTAGGGCAGGTGCAGGAAGGAACGGAGGAATCCCTTCCGCTCGTCGTTGCGCTCAAAGAACTCCTTGGCAAACCCGCTCTCCTTGGCGGCAATGTTCAGTATTTCCTTGTCGTAATACTTCGCATCGAAGTCCATAGCCAGCATCCTGCCGATGTCGTGGCCACCGGAGCCGAGCTGACGACCCACGTTAATTATTATCTTTTTGTCCATAAGACTTAAGTTTTCTAAGATACCACAGAAGTATGGGAATAGTTACGATAAACGCCATGAAGTCGCTTACCGGCATGGAATACCAAACACCGTCAAGCCCCCAGAACAGCGGCAGCACGTAAGCCAGCGGCAAGAGCATGATGAGCTGGCGGGAGAGCGAGAGGAAAATGCTGATGCGCACCTTGCCTATGCTCTGGAAGAAATTGGTGATGACAGCCTGCGAGCCAACCACGAAGAACACCAGCATGTCGACCACTATGCCATGGGCCGACATGTCGAGCAGCACGGGGTCGGTGGCAAATATGCGGGCTATCTGCCTCGGGAACAGCATGGATATCAGCCAGCCAACAATCAGAATAGCGGTTGCAGCAGTTATTGAAAGCCAGAGGCAGCGCAGCATGCGGTCGAACTTGCGGGCACCGAAGTTATAGCCCACAATGGGCTGCATGCCCTGCGTGATGCCCATAACAAACATGAACAGGGCCATGACGAAGGAGTTGGCTATTGAGTAGGCACCAACAGCCATGTCGCCGCCGTAGCGGTAGAACTGGTTGTTCATGAAAATCACGATGACGCAGGAAGTGGCCTGCATTAGGAACGGCGACACACCTATTGACACTATGTTGCGCACAAGGTCTTTCTTCAACTTATATATTCCCCGCCGCAGGTGGAGAAGCTCGTTCTTATTGCTGAACAGCCACAGCTGCCAGCACAGGGCCATGGTCTGCGACAGAATAGTGGCAAGGGCCGCCCCCCTTATGCCCCATCGCAGCCACCACACAAAGGCTATGACCAAAAGGATGTTCATGCCTACAGTGAAGAGCGTTGCATACATGGCATGCTTGGGCTTGCCGGCTGCACGCAGCACGGCGTTCATGCCAAAATACATGTGGGTTATAACATTTCCGGCAAGGATGACCTGCATGAACTGGCGGGCGTAGGGCAACGTAGCGTCGGAGGCTCCGAAGAACCTCAGGATGGGGTCAATGAACACAAGGCTTACCACCATGAACACTATGCCCACTATAAGATTAAGCGTCACGTTGTTACCCAGCAGGAGCTGAGCCGTGCGGTAGTCCTTCTGCCCAAGCTTAACGCTTATGCATGTCGATGAGCCTACACCTACGGCTGCACCAAAGGCTGAACTAAGATTCATAAAGGGAAAGGTGATGCCAAGTCCAGCTATGGCATCGGCTCCTACAACCTGCCCTATCGAGGCCCGGTCAATGATGTTATAGAGCGACGTCGCCGTCATGGCCACGATAGCAGGGAGTGCATACTGCCACAGCAAGGCACCCACCGGCTTCTGGCCTAACTCCAAGGCTTTCTGCTTATTGTCGGTCATTATGGGTGCAAAGTTACAAAGAAAGGAAGGAAAAAACAAAATTTTTCTTTGTTTTTTGCCTTTTTCTTACTACCTTTGCCAACCCTTATCAATTATATAAACATGTATACCAGTCGATTTTCCCTTATACTGCTGTCTCTGCTTCTGGCTTTACCGCTGTGCATGAGCGCCAAGAAACGGGCAGTAAGTAAAACCTATATCTACCGTTACTACCTGACAGACAAGCAGTCGGCCAACCATTCCATAGGCAGTCCACGGCAGTTCCTCTCCCAGCGCAGCCTGGAGCGCCGCCAGCGCCAGGGCATAGCCGTTGACAGCGCCGACCTGCCCGTGCCAAGCCGCTACCTGCGCCAGTTCAACGTAAGCGGAGCAAGCATCGTCGGCACCAGCAGATGGCTCAACACCGTGGTGGTGCGCTCTGAAGACTCCCTGTTGCTGCAGCGGCTTGCCGCCCTGCCTATTGTGAGGGAGGCAAGGCTTGTGTATGTGTCGCCCGACTCTATTGAAGTAAGGGGCGACATACGCTGGAATGTTCATGAGAGCTTCAACCGCTGGGACTCCGTGCGCAACGACCCATACGGCATGGCGCGCCAGCAGATTGAGATGCTGGGAGGAGTTGCCCTGCACGAAGCAGGCTTCACCGGCAGCGGAATGGTGATAGCCATCATTGACGGAGGATTCCAGAACTTCCACCGCATACCGGCCCTCCGCCAGGCAAGGATACTTGGCATTCACGACTTCGTGAACCCCGGCGATGACCAGACTCCTGATTATCCCGGCGGACGACCCTTCCACAGGATAGACCACGGCACAAAGGTGTTCTCGGCCATTGCAGCAAAGGCGCCGGAGGTGATAATGGGAACAGCACCCGATGCCTCTTTCTGGCTGCTGCGCTCGGAAGACGACGACACGGAGCAGCCCGTGGAAGAAGACTACTGGGTCATGGCGGCTGAGTTTGCCGACTCCGTAGGGGCCGATGTCATCAGCTCCTCGCTGGGCTACTATGACTACGACGCCCCCCTGCCCGACTACCGCCTGCGCGACCTCAACGGACAGACGGCCCACATTTCAAGGGCTGCATCCATGATTGCCGCCAAGGGCATGGTGCTGTGCAACTCGGCAGGCAACTCCGGCATGGGACCTTGGAAGAAAATAGGCGTGCCGGCCGATGCAATGAACATACTGACGGTTGGAGCCGTTGACGGCGACGGCCAGCTGGCAGCCTTCTCAAGCGTAGGACCGTCGCAGGACGGAAGAGTAAAGCCCGACATCGTGGCTCGTGGCAGCAACACCACCCTACTCTCCGGCCGCGGCACCCTGGTGCACGACATGGGCACTTCGTTCTCCACACCCGTAGCCTCTGGAATGGTGGCATGCCTCTGGCAGGCCTTGCCCGGTCTCACGGCTTTTCAACTTATGAATATTATAAGGCAGAGTGCCGACCGCCACGATGCTCCCGACAACATCTACGGCTACGGACTGCCGAATTTCTGGCAAGCATACAACAATGGCACGCTATAATAACTTCAGTAGCCCAACATCCCCTCCTTTGGAGGGTCTTGGGGAGGCTTCCAGGCTTGGGGAGACTTTCAGGGAGTCTTTAACCTTGTACGAGCTGAACTCCCTTGTCCGGCAGACAATAGAGCAAACCCTTGACCGCGAATACTGGGTGGAGGCAGAGCTCAGCGAATGCCGTGAGAGCCGTGGCCATTGCTACATGGAACTGGTTCAGAAGGACATTCTCGGCAACACGCCTGTGGCACGAGCCTCAGCCAAGTGCTGGCGCTCGCAGTGGACCATGATTCAGCCCTATTTCGAGCGCACCACAGGCCAGACGCTGCATGCCGGCCTGAAGGTGAAGCTCAAGGTATACGCTCAGTTTCACGAGGCTTTCGGCTTTTCATGGATTGTAACCGACATTGACCCGGCGTTTACCCTGGGCGACATGGCACAGCGCCGCCAGCAGATAATAAAACAGCTCAAAGAGGAGGGAATATTCGACCTCCAGAAAGAGCTCGGGCTGCCGCTGTTCTGCCAGAACATAGCGGTGATAAGCAGCGAGACTGCTGCCGGATATGGCGATTTCTGTAAGCAGCTGAATGAAAGTAAGTTTGCCTTCCACACCGAACTCTTCCCTGCCATTATGCAGGGCGAGCAGGTGGAACAGAGCATAATTAACGCCCTGAACCAAATATACAGTTTGAACTCTAATCTTTCTAAGTTCGACTGCGTAGTAATAATCAGGGGCGGCGGTGCTACTGCCGACATGTCGGGCTTTGACTCAAAGCCTTTGGCAGAAAACGTGGCACAGTTCCCTTTGCCTATTATAACAGGCATTGGCCACGACCGCGATGAATGCATATTGGACATGGTGTCGCACACCAGGGTGAAAACGCCAACGGCAGCCGCTGCTCTTCTCGTTGACCACTTGGAAACGGTGCTCAACGTCATTGACGATGCACAAAAGCGCATCACTCACTACAGCACTGGGCGGCTTACGGTGATGAGTTCGCAACTGTCGGCCATAGCCTCTATGCTGCCGGCACTCTTCGGTACAGTAAAGACCCGCCAGGAAGCACGGCTTGAAATGGCTTTCAGACGTATAGCCGCCAGCATGCAGCAGAAAGTGGTGAGCCAGCAGGGCAGGCTTGACAACTTCCGGCAACGGCTCATCATGCAGGCAGAACACAACCTCACCAAGCGCCGCCACAACCTGCAAATGGCTGAAGAGAAAACAACGAGCCTCGACCCTGCCCGCCTGCTTAAAAGAGGCTACAGCATAACACTGAAAGACGGGAAAGCAATAAAAACTGCCGACGGCCTGAAAAAAGGCGACGAGATAGAGACAAGACTATATCAAGGAACAATAAAATCTACAATAAAATGAACGAGATGAAATACGAGGCTGCTTTTGCCGAACTGAAGAACATTGTAACATTGCTCGAAAACGACGAGCTGGACTTGGACCAGATGACGGAGAAGCTGAAAAGAGCCCAGGAACTCATAAAGCTCTGCCGGGACAAGCTTACCAAGACCGACGAGGAAATCAAAAAGATATTGGGCGAGGAGAAATAACACTCATTTTGTTTTGTCATCTCAGTTTTTTTACATAACTTTGCCCCGATGAATCAGAAAAAGAAGCGCGAGCGCATCACACCTGCAGAAAGGAAAGAAGCCTACAAGGAGGCCAGCAAGTTTGTGCTTGACCTGGCCAAGCTTGTCTTTGCAGGAATCATATTAGCAGGTATTATGGACATGGATATTTCCAAAGCGCAACTCCTTACCATTGGCGGCACGGTAGTTGCAATATTAACAGTTGGAGGAGCATACCTCTACTATAGGGCAATTAAAAAGTATTAGATATGGAATTCTTAATTTTTCTCTCTGTCGTAGGATTATTTGGACTGGGCATAATTGCTTGGTGTGCTTATGGCGATTACAAAGACTACAAAGAAAGTAAAATAATCGGTCAGTAACAAAGAAACTTAATAATATAATATGAAGAACTTAGACTGGGCCAATCTGTCGTTTGGCTACATGAAAACCGACTACAACGTGCGTTGCTACTACCGCGACGGCAAATGGGGCGAGATAGAAGTCTGCTCCGACGAGTATCTGAACCTGCACATGGCAGCAACTTGCCTGCACTACGGACAGGAGGCCTTCGAAGGCCTTAAAGCCTACCGGTGCCCCGACGGCAAGGTGCGCATATTCCGCGTAGACGAGAACGCAGCCCGCCTGCAGTCAACCTGCCGTGGCATTCTGATGCCCGAGGTGAGCACCGAGCTGTTCACTGAAATGGTGAAGAAGGTGGTGCGACTGAACCAGGAATGGATTCCCACATACGAGAGCGGTGCCACCCTCTACATCAGGCCGCTGCTTATAGGCACCAGCGCTCAGGTGGGCGTGCATCCCGCAAAGGAATACTGCTTCCTCATCTTCGTAACCCCCGTAGGCCCATACTTCAAGGGAGGCTTCGCCGCCAACCCCTACGTCATCATCCGCGACTACGACCGCTCGGCGCCGCTCGGAACGGGCAAGTACAAGGTGGGCGGAAACTATGCCGCAAGCCTCTATGCCAACAACCTGGCACACGAGAAGGGCTACGCCTGCGAGTTCTACCTCGACGCAAAGGAGAAGAAGTACATGGACGAGTGCGGAGCAGCCAACTTCTTCGGCATAAAGAAAAACAACGAATTAAACGAATTAAACGAATTAAACGAATTTAGCAGATACACCTACGTCACGCCGAAGTCAACGTCCATCCTGCCCTCCATCACCAACAAGTCGTTGATGCAGGTGGCCGAGGACCTGGGCATGAAGGTGGAGCGCCGTCCCATACCCGAGGAGGAATTAGAGACCTTCGAGGAGGCCGGAGCCTGCGGAACGGCAGCCGTCATCAGCCCCATCAGCTACATCGACGACCTCGACACCGGCAAGCACTACGCCTTCGGCGAGAAGCCCGGCCCCGTTTCGAAGAAGCTCTACGACACGCTACGCGGCATACAGTACGGCGAGATAGAGGATAAGCACGGGTGGACTACAGTGGTGATAGAGTAGTTAAGAATTAAGAGTTTAGAGTTAGAAATGGAAGCTTTAACGACATATAAACCTGATAATTCGCCAGCACTGTATGGCTATGAGCCAGAAGCTGATTGGGATAATTGCGACTATTCTTGCAATGCTATACCAAATAGTTTAGCAGAATTGAAGAAGCATATTCGCTTAAGCGAAGAGCAGATTGACGAAGGCCGGTATATGACCGCACAGGCTGCCATCGCCCATTTTAATCAGTTATAATAATGGAAGTCATTCTTTCAGAGAATGCAGTTTTCATGGCCGACGTGATTTTGTCTGACTCACGAAGTCTATTCGGAGAAAAGGCTTTCCGGAAACTTCGTGATAAGATAACTGCTTCTTTGAAAAACATTGAATGGTCTGCCCGCTATGGTTCATTGGAGCCGGCATTGGCAGATGAAGAAGGCGAGTACAGGTTTATACTGTTAAACAAGCGATTTAAAATGATCTACAAAGTTGTTGATGAAGAACATGTTCGTGTGGTCACTTTCTGGGACGTGAAACAGAATCCTTCCAAAATGCGACTGTTCATTTAATAATGATTTATTAATTTTTGAAATTATGGGAAACAATCAGACTTACAAGAACCGGGCGCTGAAGTCGCTCGAAGGAAAATGGGTGGAGGGTATCATCACTACACTCTTCTATCTGTTAATAGCCGGGTGTGTCGGCTCCATCATCTCACTCCCCTTTGGCAACGATGCAAAGGCCCTGGGCATGGGAACCCAAGGCATCTGGGCACTGCTGTGCCTGCCGCTCGGCTGGGGCTTCGCAGTGTATTTCCTCAACCTCATCCGCAATCAGGACATCAGCTACGGTCGCCTCTTCGACGGCTACAGGGACTTCGGACGCATCTTCCTGGCCGGACTCCTGGTGGGTCTCTGCGAGGCCATTGGCTTTTTGCTGCTCATTGTGCCGGGCGTCATCGCCTCGCTGATGTTCTCGCAGACCTGCTTCATCATGAAGGACGACCCGCAGGTGAGTGCCACCGACGCGATGAAGCGCAGCATGGAGATGATGGACGGCCACAAGTGGGAGCTGTTCAAGATTGGCTTCAGCTTCCTCGGATGGATTATCCTCGCCGTCCTGACCTGCGGCTTCGGATTCCTGTTCCTCTATCCTTATATGTACACCACGCTGGCCCACTACTATGAGGACCTGAAGGGGGAGAAGATTTGAGGATTGAGATTTGAGCAATCGGAATTTCTATATTACATTATTAATAATAATAGGGTTGGGCATAGTGTTTATGTTCAACCCTATTGATTATGGCTGGATGCCTCGCTGCCTGGTAAAGCAGCTCACGGGCCTGAGCTGCCCGGGCTGCGGTCTGCTGCGTGCCGTCCATGCCGCCCTGCACGGTCGCTTTGCCGAGGCGGTCGGTTACAACTACTGGCTGCTGCTCACCATGCCCTACGTGGTGGCTCTTGCGGCGCAGCGGCTGATGCCAAAGGGCGCAGTGAAAGAAAAAACGCAGCGGCTGCTGGAGCACCGCTGCGTCATAGGGTTTTACATTGTCACGTTCCTCGCCTGGTTTGTTGTGAGGAACGTCTATGGGGTGTAGCTACAGTTTCTGCTGCACCTCAATCTCCTGGAAGGTCTCGATGATGTCGCCCTGCTGTATGTCGTTGTAGTTGACGAGCGAGATACCGCACTCGAAGTTCGTGGCCACCTCCTTGACGTCGTCCTTGTAGCGCTTCAGGGCGTTGATGGCACCGGTGAAGAGCACTATGCCGTCGCGGATGAGGCGTGCCTTGTCCGAGCGGTGCACCTTACCCTCGGTGACCATGGCTCCGGCCACGGTGCCCACCTTCGAGATCTTGAACACCTCGCGCACCTCAATCTGTCCGGTGACTTCCTCCTTAATGACCTTGTCGAGCATACCCTCCATGGTGGAGCGCACGTCCTCGATGGCATCGTAGATGATGCTGTAGGTGTTTATCTCCACGCCCTCGCTGTCGGCCAGCTTGCGTGCTCCTGCCGAGGGGCGCACTTGGAAGCCGATGATGACGGCCTTCGATGCGGAGGCCAGCATGACATCGTTCTCCGAAATCTGGCCAACGGCCTTGGCAATGACGTTGACCTGCACCTTCTCTGTGGAGAGCTTGATGAACGAGTCCGAGAGTGCCTCTATGGAGCCGTCGGTGTCGCCCTTGACGACGATGTTCAGCTCGTGGAACTCGCCCAGTGCTATGCGGTGGCTGATGTCGTCGAGACCGATGGTCTTCTGCGTGCGCAGGCCCTGCTCACGCTGCAGCTGCTCTCGCTTGCTGGCAATCTCGCGTGCCTCCTGCTCGGTGTCCATCACATTGAAGGCATCACCGGCGGTAGGAGCACCGTTGAGTCCGAGGATGATGGCAGGCTCGGCAGGCTTGGCCTCGGTGATGCGCTGGTTGCGCTCGTTGAACATGGCCTTGATCTTTCCATGGCTGGAGCCGGCAATGACGATGTCGCCGACTTTCAGGGTGCCGTTGCTGACGAGCACCGTGGAGACATATCCGCGCCCCTTGTCAAGCGAGCTCTCGATGATGCTGCCGGTGGCCTTACGGTTGGGGTTGGCCTTGAGGTCGAGCATCTCGGCCTCGAGGAGCACTTTCTCAAGCAGCTCGTCCACGCCGATGCCCTTCTTTGCCGAGATCTCCTGACACTGGTACTTGCCGCCCCACTCTTCTACGAGGAGGTTCATGTTGGCCAGGTCTTCGCGAATCTTGTCAGGGTTAGCTCCGGGCTTGTCTATCTTGTTGATGGCAAACACCATGGGCACGTTGGCGGCCTGAGCATGAGCGATAGCCTCCTTCGTGGTGGGCATGACGCTGTCGTCGGCAGCGACGATGATGATGGCGATGTCGGTCACCTGTGCACCACGGGCACGCATAGCGGTGAATGCCTCGTGGCCCGGGGTGTCGAGGAAGGTGATCTCGCGTCCGTCGGGCAGCTCCACGTTGTAGGCTCCGATGTGCTGGGTGATGCCGCCGGCCTCACCGGCGATGACGTTGGTCTTGCGGATATAGTCGAGGAGACTG
>JAFTAR010000143.1 GCA_017455495.1 Prevotella sp. | reverse complement strand
GGCGAGGAGACGGTGAGCAACCTCGTGAGGCGAATCGCCTCGTCGTATGCGGTGTACTTCAACGGAAAGTACGACCGCGACGGGGCTATCTACCGCGGGCGATTCGCGAGCGAGCCGGTGGAGACTGCGGAGAGGTTTGACACCGTCGTGCGGTATATCCACCAGACTACGCTGCGCGAAGGGAAGGTGACGGACCTGAACGAACCGACCTACAGCAGCTGGTATGAGTATGTTCACAAGGGCCGGGAGTTGCCTGCGCTGTGTGAGGTGAAGGAAAAGTACCGGCAGGAGGACAGCGCAAAGGTGGAGGAGATGCTGAGCAAGCCATTGGAAAAGGGCGTGAAGTGTCTGGCTCCGAGGAAGGCCAGCGTCCGGCTGTCGGACAAGCAGGTGCAGGAAGGAATAAAGGCGCTTGTTGGTGACTGCGGCAAGGTAATGTTCATGAACCTGTCATACGGACGGCAGCGGACGGTGCTCTTGGAACTGCGTGAAAAGGGTGCATCCCTGCGGCAGTTGGAGCGGCTGACGGGAGTAGGAAGAAACGTGATTTGGAGAATGAGATAATGAGATGAGGCGTAATCCATAATTATTTTCATATTAGGTTGTCAGGTTGACAAAACGCCGTGTGGCAAAGGGTTTGCAACCTGTTTGAGGTTGTCAGAGGTTGACAGAGGTTGTCAGCCCCGTTCAGCAACCTTGTAGCGCCTGCGGTCGTTGCCGTCGCCCCTCTTGTATTGCTGCCGGTGCAGGAAGGCCCCCAGCCGGGTTACGTTGGCGCGGTTTGCCGGGTCTGCCTTCAGCCTGGTCAGTATCTCCGTGGGGCTGAGCAGCAGCACGTTGTCGCCGGGTTTAGGCTTGCGGTAGCGGTCTTCGAAGAGTGCCACCACGCCGGGCGTCTCGCTGTAGTCGCTGTTGTGCTCAATGATGCTGCGTTCGCGCTCGCCGGTGAAGGCATACTCCTCGCCGTGCTCTATCTCATACACTATCTGGGCGTAGAGCTGCCGGTAGTCAATGGCCTTCCCGCCCTGCACGTCGGTGTCTATCGGGGCTGTGAGCTCCACCACCATGTAGCGTCGCGAGCCGGTGTCGTCGCGCAGCGGTGTCAGCGAGTTGGTGGTGGCACAGAAGGCGGCATAGCGCTGCTGCTGCTCGAAGGTGGTGCTGTAGAGTTTGCGCTCCTTCACGTCGGTGCGCTGTATGAGGTGCTTCAGGAATGCCGTCTGCGCCTTGCTCACCTGGTCGTACTCGTCAATGTTTATTAGCAGGAAGCGGCTCAGCGCCCTTAGGGCCTCCTTCTTGTTGGCAAAGTCTATGCGGTCGATGTAGAATGCCGTCAACTCGCGTGGCAGCAGCATGCGCATGAAGGTAGACTTGCGCGTACCCTGGTCGCCCACCAGCATCAACACCATCTGCGCCCCGTACATGGCGTCGCGGCCGCTGCGCCACTGGCTCACCATGGAGCGCATCCATATCTTGAAATTGTCGCGCCAGCCGGGGGCCTTTGTGCTCACGCGGTCGGCCATCTCGCCCAGGCGGTCGCGCCCGTCCCACGCAGGCAGGCCGTCAAGCCATTCGCGCACGGGGTCGTACTCGTCGGTGCGCTCCGATATGAGTATGCGGTTCAGGTCCTTGGGCCACACCTTTATACCCTCGCTTATGGCCTCGCTGTTTATGTCGTTCAGGGCCTCCTCTGTAAGCGGCTTCCACCACATCTCGTAACGGTGCTTCTCCTGATACTCCAGGTCGCCAGTCACCCTGTTGCGGCGGAACATGTAGCGGCGGCGCAGGAACTCCTCAAGCAGGTGCTGGTGCATAAGCGACTTCTCCAGGGGGTTCGCCATGCCCAGACGGTGCTTTGCGTAGGCGTTTGAGAAGGCTGACCTCACCAGCGCGTCCTTGCCATAGAAATCGCTCTGCCACAGGGTGAGTTTAATAGCCAGCTCCAGGTCTATGCCGGCCTGGCAGCAGCTGGCGGCCAGCTTCATCAGGTACTCCTCGTGATCCGCCTTCTTGTCGAACGACAGGTCGCGGCAGATGAAGTTGTATTTCGTGGTGTCCATCTCGCGGCGGGTGTAGCCGGGCAGCAGTGTGGTGTCGAGAGCAGGCTCTGCCGGGCGGCTCACCACGGGGGCTGTCAGCTCTGTCAGCGGCTCTGTTGGCTGCTTCATCTCTATGGCCTTGGCATCGGGGTTGTAGTATGCCATAGGGTCGAAGGATATGTGGAAGAACTCCGTTCCGTCGTGGGCCACCTCCTCGGGCTTGATGCCAGTAGCGTTCTGCGCGTAGGCAGCGGCACGCCTGTAGGCATACTGGCGGAACAGCGCCACCTGCCCCTCGTCCTTAGGGAGCCCACCGCCCACGAGGCGATAGGGAATGAGCACCTTCAGCGACTGTCCGCTACAGCCCATGAACGACATCAGTGTCTGCTCCCACAGGTTCACCACCTGGCGCAGACGTTTCAGCACGCCCAACCCGTCCTCTATGCGGAACGACAGCAGCACCAGACCCGTGCAGCCGCCCTTCTCGTTTGAGGCAGGCCTCACCCTCGGCAGCCTCTCAGCGGCCATAGGGCCATTCTCCATGCCTCCGGGCACGGCAATCTCGTCTATGCCCCTCACGGCATCCACCCTGTGCCGGTACTTGCCGTTGAGCGTCCAGTCGTAGACCTCGCTGAGGGTAACACCCTTCTGGCGCCACTCACTGCGATAGAAATAATCCATCAAAAGTTTGTCTTTGTATTCCATTCTTATCGATTTTTAGTTAAACATTATCCTTGCAGCAAACCTCATGCCAATCTCCGTCTGCCAAGCATTGGCACACAACGGCAGCGCTCATCCATTTTTTCATAGAGACCTGCCTTTTGTTTCAATTCTCTCAAGAATTCAAGCATAAGGCACTGCTTTACGTTTGCAGAGTTCCCCCCTACGTTTGCAGAGTTCCCCCCTACGTTTGCAGAGTTTCCCCTTACGTTTGCAGAGTTTCCCCTTACGCTGACAGAGTTCAGCTCTACGTTCGCACGGCTTGCCATTTTGTCATCTGCCACTCTGACAACCTCTGTCAACCTCTGACAACCTCCAACAGGTTGCAAACCCTTTGCCACACGGCGTTTTGACAACCTGACAACCTGTTGTCGAATTTTTTTTCACTACAGATGCCTTGTTTACAACCTATTTTTGTACTTTTGTGGCAAATTAGAACTGAGAGCCGTCAGTAGATAGAACCTAAAAACAAACATCTAAGATGAAAGTAAAGATACTGATAACAGTCGTGGCTGCCGTCATGAATATTGCAGCTCTCCAGGCACAGGCTCCGTTTGCCTGGGGCGACCAGGGTAACGACACCTACAAGAACCCTGTGCTAAATGCCGACTATAGCGACCCTGACGTAATCCGCGTGGGCGACAGCTACTATATGGTGGCCTCCGACTTCCACTTCATGGGTATGCAGGTGCTGAAGTCTTCCGACCTTGTGAACTGGCAGGTGGTGAGCCAGGTGTTCGACCGTCTTGACTATCCCGGTTGGGACAGTAATGCCCACTATGGCGGTGGCTCGTGGGCCCCGGCCATACGCTTTCATGACGGCCTTTTCTACGTTTATTTCTGCACTCCCGACGAGGGGCTGTTCATGTCTACCGCCAGCAATGCCAGCGGCCCTTGGTCGCCCCTGCATTGTGTGAAGCAGGTAGAGAAGTGGGAGGACCCCTGCCCTTTCTGGGACGGGGACGGACAGGCATATCTTGGCCGCAGCCAGTATGGTGCCGGGCCTATCATCATCCACCGTATGTCGGCCGACGGAAAGCAACTCCTTGACGACGGCGTCACGGTGTACACCGGTCCTGTGGCTGAGGGCACAAAGATAATGAAGCGCGACGGCTACTACTACTTGGTGATTCCCGAGGGCGGCGTGTGCTGCGGCTGGCAGACAGTGCTTCGCTCGCGCAGCATCTATGGTCCCTACGAGAAGCGCGTGGTGCTGGAACAGGGCAGCACCGACGTGAACGGCCCGCACCAGGGAGCACTCGTTGACACCCCCGACGGCACGTGGTGGTTCCTGCATTTCCAGGAGACCCATCCCCGCGGCAGGGTGGTTCACATGCAGCCTGCCCGCTGGCACGACGGATGGCCACTGATAGGAGTAGACATTGACGGCAACGGCATCGGAGAGCCAGTGGCGGTGTGGACAAGCCCAATGGCAGAAGCGTCACCATGCACCACGGTGTTCTCTGGCGACTTCACCTCAGACACGCTCTACTGGGCGGGACAGCACCGCCGCCCGCTGGCCCCGCAGTGGCAGTGGTGCCACAACCCTGTTGACTCGGCCTGGAGCATGGGCGAGCGCAAAGGCTACCTGACGCTCCATGCCCTGCCGGCCGACAGTCTAAAGGCCTGCCGGAACATGCTGACCCAAAAGACAGTGGGCTACAGCAGCGAGGCGACGACCACCATTGACTGCTCGCAACTGAAGGAGGGCGACCATGCCGGCCTGCTCTGCATGGGCAAGCGCTTCATGGCTGTGGGAGTGTGCCGCCAGATGGGCAGGAACTACTACTATGTAGAGGATGGCGGCCGTTTCACCGTGCTCAGCCCTTGCCGCAGAAGCACCGTTAGCCTGCGTGTAAGCATAGACAGCGAGAACAACGCGCACCAGTTCTACACAAGTGATGACGGCCGCCACTTCACCCCTGCGGGCCTGCCTTTCTCCCTCCGCATGGGCTACTGGAAAGGTTCGCGCACGGGCCTCTACTGCTACAACAGGGAAGGGACTCCAGGCGGCAAGGCCATGTTCCGCAACTTCAACTACGACATTAAGAAGTAAGAGAAAAGTCTTGCGGAGCAGAAGAGGCGATAGGTGTGTTTACCTGTTCATGTACTTGTTGCCATTGATAATAGTGATGCCGCGGTAGGAGTCGTTCACCCGCAAGCCGTCGACAGAGTAGGCCACCCCATGACCAGCAGCTTGGTGCTGGTCATGGTTTTGGATTGTCTCTATGCCGGTGAAACCATTGAGGTCTATAAGCTCTATCTCCTGGCCAGCCGTGGTGGGAATGTCGTAGACGAAGGTCTGCGGCAGCGTGGTGGCAGGAATCTTCGAGGGGTTGACCACTATTGGATCGGGCATGATGTAGGGCTGCGTCAGCGGGTTGCTGTTGTCGCCTGCGGCAGGCTGCAGGGCCGTTCCGTCGGCCATTTTCAGCTCTGATGCCGAGCGCAGGCGCAGGTTGCCGCCAATGGTAGACTTCACCCGCAGCATCACCACCTTACCGTCGCGCCACTGCATGTCGGTGATTTCAAAGCCGCCACGGGTGCGCAGTCCTTTCACCTCGCCGTCGGCCCATGCAGAAGGCAGGGCGGGCAGCAGGTGGACGAAGCCGGCGTGGCTCTGAACGAGCATCTCGGCAATGCCGGCACAGCAGCCAAAGTTGCCGTCTATCTGGAACGGGGCGTGGGCGTCGAACATATTTGCATAGGTGCCGCCGTCGGCATCGCTCATAGTGGCGTTGGGGTCCATAAGACGCAGCTGGTTCTTTATAATGTTGAGGGCATGGTCGCCGTCAAGCATGCGTGCCCAGAGGCACACCTTCCAGCCCATGCTCCAGCCTCGGGCGGCATCGCCACGGCCCACAAGCGACTTGTGCACGCCCTGGTAGATAGTGGCATTGGTATAGGGCGAAACCTGGTTGCCGGGATAGGCTCCCCAGATGTGCGACAGATGGCGATGGCTGTTGTTCTCGCGGTCCCAGTCTTCCTGCCACTCCTGCACCTGGCCGTACTTGCCAATCATGTAGGGAGTAAGCTGGGCGCGAAGGGCATCAAGCTCGTCGGCGAAGGCCGACTCGTTATAGACCGATGGAGAACCATCGGTCACTGCGGCCTCGGCACTTAAGATGCGGGCGGCCTCGGCGGTGTTCTTCAGCACGTCGTAGACCATCTGGTTGTCCATGGCCACGCCACCAAAGAGGGCGCAGTTCATCTGCTTGCCGTTGTCATCGGTATAAGAGCCAATGCCGGGATGGTTCTCAGGCGAGTTGGAGGGACACACCACCATGTAGCCCGTATTGGGATCGCGGACGAGGAAGTCCTGGAAGAACTGTGCACAGCCCTTCAGCACGGGGTAGATGTCGGCCAGATACTGCTTGTCGCCGGAGAAGAGATACTTTTCCCAGAGATGCGAGCAGAACCATGCGTTGCACGTTGGCCACACTCCTACGGAGCCATTGTCCACGGCACCGGTGGTTCTCCACAGGTCGGTGTTGTGGTGCAGCGTCCAGCCGCGTGCGCCGTACATAGCCTGCGCCGTCTCGGCACCAGTTACGCTTACATCCCTCACCATGTCAACGAAGGGCATGTGGCACTCGGCCAGGTTGCACACCTCGGCCGGCCAGTAGTTCATCTCAACATTGATGTTGCTGGTGTATTTCGAGTCCCAGGCAGGATATTGGCGGGAGTTGGGGTTCCAGATGCCCTGCAGGTTGGCCGGCTGTGTGCCGGGCTGCGAGGAGGAGATGAGCAAGTAGCGGCCAAACTGGAAGTAGTTGGCCACCAGGCCTGGGTCGTTGCCGCCCTGCGAGCGGAACTCCCTGATGCGCGTCTCGGTGTCCTTCTGCTCCTGCTCGGCATTGCTGCCAAGGTCAAGGCTGACGCGGCCAAACTGCTCCTGATAGCGGGCGGCGTGGTCGGAGTGCGTGGTCTCGTAGTCCTTGTTCTTGTTTAGGTAGGTGGTCATATAATTGAGGGCCTTCGCCTCACCATTGGCACTGATGTCGTCGTAGTTGACAAAGTTGGTAGCTGAAGAGATGACGATGGTGGCCGACGTGGCCTCGCTGACCTCAATGGTGGGCACCTGCGTCTGTCCGGCCACGATGCCGCGGGTCTCAACGGAATAACCGCTGAGCACGCTGCGCTGAGTGCCGCCATCGTTGATGACCTTGATGAAGGTATAGCACTGCAGCTTGTTGGGCACGTTCTCGGTCATTTCGCGGGCGGGAATAAGCGAAGCCTCAATCATGCCGTCGGCCGTAATCTTGTTCACGCCAAGCTTCTCCATGTTGGTCTTGCTGGGTGCAGCATAGCACACGTTGAAGTTCAGCTTTCCCGGCTCGGAGGCTTCTATGCGCATTATGGTCACATTGTCCTCGAAGGAGGTGAAGACGGTGCGGGTGTAGGTAACGCCGTCAATGATATAGGTGGTGATGGCGGTGGCGTTGTTCATGTCAAGGGAGCGGACGTAGCCCTGGGCATCGGCGGCAAAACCGCCGACCGCACTATTTGAGGCAGTGAAGCCGGGTTCTTCATCGTCGAAGCGGTGGCCGGGGAAGCCCACGAGCACGCAGCCGGCAGCCTGATACTGCGCACCGTGCGAGCCTTGCGACATCCAGTTGGGAATGGCCAGTCTCTGCCCGGCAGCATAGTCGCGGTTGAAGATATACTGCTGTACCTGCTGCAACACCGCGCGGGCGTTGGCATTATGATTGCGGTTGGGCGACTGCCCCCAGAAGGTGTCTTCGTTAAGCTGCAGCGTATCCTTGGCTACCGAGCCGCTCACCATAGCGCCCAGCCTTCCGTTGCCCAGAGGCAGTGCCTCCTCCCAGTATTGGGCGGGGCGGTGATACCACAGGCGGTTGTAGCTGTCAAGCACAGGGGGTGGCACGGGGCGCGTGTCGCCAGTGGTGAATGTTATGGTGATGGCTTCATTCAGCAAATTGCCAGCCAGGTCGGCCAGCGAGTTGGCAGGCAAGGTGAGGGTATAAGTCGTGGTGAGGTCAAGGTCGGCATAGGGGAACGACACCTTATTGATATTCACTACGGGGGCGATGGTCTGTGACTGACCGGTGGTGCTGTTGGTGAGAGTGCCCACTGGAGATGCAGCGGGAACTGCGGCTGAAGCTGTGGCCACTTTCACGCCCTCGTTGAACAGCAGCGTGACCTTGCCCGTGGGCAACACGCCAGTAGCACCGTCGGCAGGCATACTGCTGACGAGCACGGGGGCTTTAGTGTCCTCAGCCAGGATGTTCAGGTATTTCAAGTTGTAGTTGCTGGTCTTCGTGGCCGACTGAATCAGCATTCGCACTATGAGCAGCTCCTTGTCGTCGGCCTGCAGGTCGTAGTTGGCATCAACATAGGTGTTCCAGTGGGAGCCGGATGTGTAGTCGCTGAGCACAGTCCACGTCTGGCCGCCATCGGTGGAATAGACCAAGCCAAACTTTGTGGCAGAGCTGGAGCCGTCGCCGATGGCGAAGTTCAGCTTGATGTTGTTAAGTGCCGTAGTAGGCATCTGCACCTCGAAGTACTGGTCGTGTTTCGAGCCGTCGGTATAGTCAGCCTTGGCGGTGAACTTATCTATAGAGGCCGTGTTCAGGCGCAGCAGGTAGTTGGGTGCCGAGCCGCTGCTGGTCACCTGCCACTTGCCGTCGCTGGTGTGCACCGTTACCCGGCACTGCTCCGGCATCAGCGCGCACTCGTTGGGCAGGAAGTAGGGCTGCAGTGTACTCCACTTAGTGTTGGCTATCTGCGACCACCCTAAGTTGTTTGGGGTATAGATGGCCGTGGTGCCTTGTTTCTCTACGTCATAGCCGGTAGTGAACTCCCAATGTGCCACAGCCGTTTGATCGGCCATGGCACTGTTGGAGCTCAGAAGGAATGCCAGCACTGCCAGCATTGCCTTCATCGTCGTTCTTTTCTTTAACATCTATTACTTCTACTTAACTAACATTTTCTTTCCATTCACAATATATACGCCCCTTGTGGCCGTGCTTACAGGCTGGCCGTTGAGGTTGTAGACATTAGAGTCGTATACAGGCTGGGGAGTAATTACCCTGATTCCTGTGGCCATGTCGTTTGTAACTTCGAAGGTAGTAGTCTGGCCCAGGCTTCCGTACTCATTGACCGAGCAAATAGTGTAGCTGCCTGCTACGGCGGTGGCATACTCAGTATCCTTGGTTATGGCAACGACCTGAGAGTCGGCATTGATGACGAGATAGCAGATGGCATACTGTGAGGCGCTCCACGTAATCTTGCCATCGGCATAAGCCACATTGGCAGGAGCCTCAACAGTCTCAAAGAACTTGCGCGGGTTCCAGTCGTCGGTGCCGGCTGTCACAGCCTCGTAGGTGTAGCGTGCAGCCTCCTCGGCACTAAGCACAGCCTGACGGGTGACAGGGCTTGTCTCGCCCTGAGCCAGTTTGTCCTCATCCACCTTGTAGGTGGTGCGGCGGTTGTTCAGGTCAACGGGCTGGCCGTCGGCATCCATGGTGTTATACTCTGCGAAAAGCTTCGGTGCGATGTGCCATTCGCTCCAGCCTTCAGGAGCTATGGTAGTCTTCAGCGTAGTATTTATCCAGACTGATATTGGCTGGTTCTGCCAAGCGCGTCCCAGCTTATTGCTGCCACCCTTGCCGTCAATGGTGTTGTTCACGAGGACATAGCCCCACTTTGTGCCTGCCTGATGACTGGGAGCCACGATTACGCTGCCCTCACGGGCCAGACGGAAGGTGCTGTTCTCAATGTAGTTATCGCCTGCGCCGTAGTAGAAGTCCACTGCGCCTTCAATGAGGCAGTTGTTCACATACTGGCGGTCGCTGGCATTGCGCACGTCGGTGTACCAAGTATCCTGATATGAGCGGAACTGGCAGTTGTTGAAGGCCTGACGGTCGGCACGCGAGCTCATGGCGAGGTCCATGGGGCCTGACTGGTGCTCCACGCCCCAGCGGTTCAGGTAGGTGATATTCTCTGTATAGAAGTCGGTGGCGTTTACCTGCACCACGGCCTGCTTGCCATAGGTAAGCGAGCTGGGGTTGTTGGTGGAGTATTCATAGCCCACGTCGTTGGAGCCACCATTATTAATAAGGTACTTTATAACGGTCTTTTCCTTGTCCTGGCCGATGAGGTGGATGAAGGGCTTGTTCTGCGGGATAGTGACCAGTTCCTCGTACTCGCCATTGGTGACGAAGATGAGCCAGGGGGCTATGCGGTTGGCCGGGGCGGCATCAATGGCAGCTTGGATGGTCTCATAGACCCCGATGGCAGAACCATCGGGCACTGTGAAGCCGCTCTTGGCCACCACTGCGTCGAAGGTCTTGGCCGTGGGCAGCGGGCGCTCCATGACCGTGAAGGTGATGTCGCGGGCAGGGAAGGCGTTGCCGCTAAGGTCGGTGATGGCGTTCTCGCCGATGCTGAGAGTGTACTGCTGACCGTACTGCAGGCCGTGGTAGGCGTAGGTGACGCTCTTGCTGCCGAAGGAGCCGATCAAGGCCTCACCATTGAGGACCACACTGCCAGTGCCGGCCTTGACGCGCTCGTTGAAGCTAAGCACGATGTTGCCGCGGGCCGAGGCGCTGGTGCTGCCATCGGCAGGTGAACTGCTGATGAGCTGCGGGGCCTCTGTGTCATCAATGGCTGTCTGGTCGGCGAAGATGATGACATCGGCCAGGTAGAAGCCCTCAGTGCCCGAGTGGTTGCCACCGTCAAAGAAGTCGCTCGTCTCGTCCTCAATCCAACGAATGTAGACCATGCCGTCTATGTTCTTTGTATCCAGTTCATAGTCCATGTTGAGCCACTCGCTGCTGGGGTTGTCCGGCAGTGTCAGCGTCATCAGGGTTGTGAAGCCCTCAGTAGCGCTTGTGGTGCTCAGCTGCAGCAACTGGCGCTGGCGCACGCAGTTGTTGTTGGCAGCCACAAAGCTGTGAATCTTTATCTTGTCATAGTCCTTCACGCTGAACGAAGCCACGAAGGCGCGGGGAATCTGCTCATTCTTGCTGTAGTCTGTGTAGCGGCGGGCAGCCCACATCTCCTTGCCCCCAAACGAGGCCTTGCCGCTGCCCCAGTTGGTGCTGGCGCAGTTGCTGCCCTGGTAGAACAGCATCACACCCGTGTTGTCGGTAGAGAAAGCATAGTCGGCAGCGCGGTTGCCACGTGCAGAGTTCTTGTCGTTGTTGAAGTCCCAGGCCACGATGAAAGGTATGACATCGAAAGTGGCCGTCACCTCGGTATTGCCGTTTACGGTGACGACTCGGCTCAGCTCGGCGCTGCCGGTCTCCCATGTCAGGAAGTTGGTCACATTGTTGGGGACTACAGTCAGCGTCACCTCCGTTCCGTCATCATACTTGCCGTTGATGGGTTCTGGCGACATCACCACCTCGCCCCACTTGGCACCGTCGCCGGCCTTGTTGATAGTAAGGGTGTAGGTCTCAGTAGTGGCAAACACGGCAGTGACAGCCGTCGGACCGCTTACGGTAGTGGTATATGCAGGCGTGGTTGCCAGCGTGGTGCAGTTGCCGTCCTGCCACTCCTTTATCTTATAGCCCGACATATTCCTGGCCGTATAGGTGATGCTTGTACCGCTGACAGCAGCATCGCCCACTGGCGACATGGCCACATAGCCGGCACCGGCAGGCGTGGCCGAAGTGGTCAGGGTGTTGACAGCCTCGCTGCCAAGAGTTTCACCAGTCACCTTGAAGCTGTTCATGTACATGTCGCCTGTGGCAGCTGCATCGTAGCCTATCAAGGCGCGCACCTTCACATTCTGCCGACCGTCAACGGCAAGGGCAGCCTTAGTCTCGTTGAAGTTGCTCCAGCTGCTGCCGGTGGTGTTCTGTATGCTGGAAGGGAGCCATGTGTTACCGCCGTCGGTAGACACAAGCACATAGACTGGCAGTGTCCTGCTGTTGTTGCCCGACATGCGGCAGGAAAACTGCAGATTCTTATAGCCCTCGGCCGACAGCTCCACCTCGGCATAGTTGTAGTGCTGGCTGGCATCAGTAGGGTTGTCTATGATGCGAGGCGATGCGGTATACATGCGCAGGGCACCATTGTTGTAGTTAGAGATATACCACTTCTTAGTGCCATCGGCAGCCCAGATGGTAAGCGTGCTGTTGGCAACGGCTCCTGAGGTAGGATAGAAGAATGGCTGCTGAGCAGAGAAGGCATACTCCATGTTCACCTTCGACTCAGCCGATGCCGTGTAGTACGTCTTCTGCCCGTCGGCAGAAGTCTGGGTGTACTTCACGTCGTTCGAGAAGTCCCAAGAGGCCAGAGTGACCTGGTCGGCCTTGGCGGTGGCCATGCTCCCCATCAGCGCAACGATGGTGATGGCCGTCCTGAATAGCTGGTTTCTTTTCATCTTGACAGTATTGTTTATGGATTTTGGCTGCAAAATTAGCCCCGACAAGAAAAAAATGGGGTAAAAAAAAGCCGTAATAGGGTGCAAAATCGTCCAAAGGCTTGCTGCTTACGTCCTTTTTGTATAAATTTGCACCCGTATGAGACAATTGTTAACCTTCCTCTACCTATTATTATATATTGTCACCCTGCAAGCCCAGGGCGACAGCGTGGTTAGGCTGACCCATTTCAGCGAGGCCGAGGGCTACGAGCAGAGCGTGGTGAGCTATGCCATCCAGGACAGCCGTGGCTTTGTGTGGCTGGCCACTTGGAACGGTCTGGTGCAATACGACGGCTACCGCTTCAAGACCTACAAGATGAGGCCCGGCGACAGCAGCCCCCTGCGCACAAACCGCATAGGCACCGTAAGGGAGAGGCCCGACGGCGACCTGGAGTGCACCACGGCCGACAGCATGACGTTAGTGTTCCACCTGCGCACAGAGACCTTCGAGCAAATCAGCGCCGACTATTCACAGCGGCCAAGGCCGTATTCCGTCTCCCCAGCCATAGCGCAACGCATAGAGGGGCTGCCACAGCTCAGCGACGACAACGCCCGCATATTGCTGACCGACCGTCAGGGAGGCATCTGGGTGGACACCCACAGCGGACTATACCGCGTCTGGCAGATAAGGCGCCCGCTGGAGGCCTCAAACAGAGGAAGGCAAGAAGTGCGCGCCATCTATGCCGACCGCCAGGGGCGCAAATGGGTGGCCGACAAGAACGGAATAGTGCGCATAGACGAGGACTATCTTTCACCACAGGGACAGCTGTCAAGCCAGCCTGTGGCTTTCGGGCTTAAGGTCTACTGCATCTTCGAGGACTCCCGGGGCGACATGTGGTTAGGATGCAAGCCCGGCGGCCTGGTTCGGTTGAGAAGCGCGGAAGGAGGCAGAGCCTTCACCATGAAGCGCTACCAGCACGACGGCAACAACCCATACAGCCTTAGCTGTGACAACGTCTATGCCATCTGCGAGGACAACCAACAGCGGCTATGGATAGCCACATACGGCGGCGGACTCAACATGCTCAACCTGAGCCACGACAACGACCAGTTCCATAACAGCGGCAACGACCTCGCCGGATGGCCCCGCGACGAAGCATCAAACAAGATGCACTGCCTGCACATCACGCCCGGGCAGACACTCGTGGCAGGCACCCTAAACGGACTGTACAGCTGTCAGCTTAGCGACACACCGGCACAATTGCACTTTTACCACAACTGCCGGAGAGCCGATGACGACACGTCGCTAAGCTACGACTGGGTGACCGACCTGCAGCCACTCGGCAGCGACACACTGGCCATAGCAACATCGGGAGGCGGGCTTTGCATGGCCGACACACGCCAACTGCTGTCAGACAACACAGCCTTCCGCACCTTTACCACTCGCGACGGCCTTGCCTCAGATGTGTGCCAGAGCCTGCTCTACGACTCCCTCTCACAGACGCTCTTCATTGTCTCATGGGCCTCCATAAGCAGCATGCAACTGCCCTATCACACCATCACCAACACCCTACGCGGCACCCTCGGCCAGGACTTCAACCTACTTGAGACAAAACCCCTGCGCACTGCCCTCGGCCACTACCTCTTCGGCACCACACAGGGTGTACTTGACATTGCGCCCGGCGACTTCAGCAAGAGCAACTACAGGCCCGACATAGTGTTCTACTGCCCCGACACTCTTTCCCTCTCACCCGGCGAGCGCTCGCTCACCATACGCTTTGCTGCCATCGACTTCAACAAAAGCATGCCCATCACCTACGCCTACCGCATTGAGGGCATGAACGACGAGTGGACCTACATCACCGACTCACAGCTCACCCTGCCCGACATACCAGCCGGAACCTTCCTCCTTCACCTCCGCTCAACCAACGGCGACGGAGTCTGGACTGACAACGAGCGGGTGCTGTTCATACACCGCAGGGCAGCATTCCACGAGACCCCCTACGCCTGGATGCTTTACGGACTGCTTCTAACGCTGCTCATCATAGCCATTATCCAGACCGTGCGCTATGTGCGCCGAATGCAGAAAGAGCTGAAGGACATAAAGCTTACAAGCCAGCAGCGCATCAGTGTGATGGGTGCTCAGCTGCAGGAACTGCTGTCCATACGCCAGACGGTGGAACCAGTAGATGTAGAGGCAGAGACCATTGAAGACGAGGAAGACCGACTATTCGCCGACCGCCTCAAGAGCTACGTGGCGCAAAACCTCTCTAATGCCGGCCTCTCAGTCCCCGACATGGCCCGCGACATGGCCGTGAGCCGCACCGTCCTCTTCGCCCGCATGAAGAGCGTCTTCGGCACTTCGCCCGGCAACTACCTCCTCAACCAGCGCATAGAGCATGCCTGCCAGCTGCTGCGACAGCCCAACATCTACGTGGCCGACGTAGCCTACCGGTGCGGATTTTCCGACCCGAAGTATTTCAGCAGGTGCTTCAAGAAGCTGGTAGGCCAGACTCCAACAGATTATCAGAAGGAGAAAAGAGAGTCTCGCGAGAGAAGATAAATTCTGTTAATTCGGCTACGATGTCGAAATCTTTTCGTAATTTTGCGGCCTGAATGCCGACATTGCTGTCAATGGCATTCAGCGGAACAAATTAATATAATGTAGAACAGACAAGATGAAAAAGATTGCAGTTATCCTGGGTTGCCTCTGCTTGGTAGTAATGCTTCTGAGCGCCACCAGCAACGACGACACCATGGTTAAGGAGAACGGAGTGTACATAGTGAACACCACCAAGATTGGCAAGGATGTGATGGGCTATGAGGGCCCTACGCCGCTCAAGGTGTATATCAAGAACGGCAAGATACAGAAGATAGAGTTTCTTGACAACCACGAGACTCCACGTTTCTGGGCTGCTGCCGTAAACCACCTGCAGAACAAGTGGAACGGCATGACCGTGGCCCAGGTGAAGAGCACCCAGGTTGACGGCCGCACCGGAGCCACCTTCTCAAGCGATGCCATAAAGCAGAATGTGCGGCTCGCAGTGGAATACTACGAGCAGCACAAATAGGATTACTCTTCGCTGAGGTAAATCTTAGAGTAGGCCACGTAGTGGGCAGCATTGTCGGTCTGTCCGGGCCTCGTGGGTTTGATATACTTCGCCGGAACACCGCCCCATATTTCACGGGGCGGTATTTTTGTGTTCTGCAGCACCAAAGCCCCGGCAGCCACTATGGCTCCCTCGCCTATTTCGCAGCCATCGAGCAGAGTGCTGCCCATGCCGATGAGGGCACCGTCGTGGATGGTACAGGCATGCACGGTGACATTATGGCCTATGGTGACATCGCTGCCTATGTGGGTGGGGCCGGTCTCGTGGGTTACATGAATGCAGGAGCCGTCCTGCACATTGCTGCGGTCGCCAATGGTGATGGGGGCAACATCGCCGCGCACCACGGCGTTGAACCACACAGAGCACTCGTCGCCAATCGTCACGTCGCCAACGATTGTTGCATTCTCGCTGAAGTAGCAGTCGCGCCCCCACTTGGGGCTCATTCCCTTGTAGCTTTTTATCAGTGCCATTTTAGTAATTGAGATAATGAGAAAATGAGAAATCAGTTTACTTCTACCCTTGCAGTCTTGGGCTTCTCACGGTTGCGGCGGTTAACAACGGTGACTACGGCCTGTGCCAGATTGATGAAGGCCTGTCCCGTCATGGTGTCCTCGTGCATGGCGGCAGGAGTACCCTCGTCACCGTTCTCGCAGATGCTCTGCACCAGCGGTATCTGGGCCAGCAGGGGCACCTGCATCTCCTTTGCCAGCTCCTTGCAGCCTTCGCGACCGAAGATGTAGTAGCGGTTCTGCGGCAGCTCGGCAGGTGTGAACCACGCCATGTTCTCCACCAGTCCCAGTATTGGCACGTTCACCTTGTCGTTGCGATACATGTCAATGCCTTTGCGGGCATCGGCCAGTGCCACCTGCTGTGGCGTGGACACGATGACGGCCCCGGTGATGCTCAGCGTCTGCAGCAGCGTGAGGTGTATGTCGCTGGTGCCCGGCGGCGTGTCGAGTATTAGATAGTCAAGTTCGCCCCAGTCGGCATCGGCAATGAGCTGTTTCAGGGCGTTCGACGCCATGCCGCCGCGCCATAGCGTAGCCGTGTCGGGGTTGACGAAGAAACCTATGGAAAGCATCTTCACATCATATTTCTCCACAGGCATGATGAGGTCGCGGCCGTCCACATTGGTGGCATACACCTTCTCCTGCTCCACTCCCAGCATCTTTGGCACCGAGGGTCCGAAGATATCGGCATCAAGCAGACCTACGCTGTAGCCCAGCCGGGCCAGGGCTATGGCCAGGTTGGTAGCCACGGTGCTCTTGCCCACGCCGCCCTTGCCTGAGCTAACCGCCACAATGTTCTTCACGCCGGGCAGCAGTTGGTCTGCCTCGGGCCGGGGCTTGCTTTTGAACTCCGTTTCTATGGTAACGTCCACGTCCTTACCGCAGTGGTACTTTATGGCGGCCTCAGCAGCTTTCACCGTGGAGCGGAGGAAGGGGTCGGTATCGCGCGCGAACAATAATATTACCTTTACGCGCCAAGGCTCGCCCTCTGTCTGGGGGGCGGCAACGGCAGGTGTGTCGGCCACCATCTGGCTCTCCACCAGGTTTTTCTTCGTGCCGGCATACGTCACCGTGGCCAGCGCGTCCATAATCATTTTGGGATATAACGTTGTCATAATGTCTTTGTTAAATAATTGCATTCATACACTTACCTCAGCCTTGATGTGTGGCCAGGGATCATAGCCCTCCAACTGGAAGTCCTCGTAGCAGAAGGAGAAGAGGTCCTTCACGTCGGGATTTATTTTCATCACCGGCAGTGGCCGCGGCTGTCGGGTGAGCTGCAGGCGTGCCTGGTCGAGGTGGTTAAGGTAGAGGTGCGTGTCGCCGGTGGTGTGGATGAACTCTCCCGGTTTCAGCCCGCACACCTGAGCCATCATCATGGTGAGCAGGGCATAGCTGGCAATGTTGAACGGCACTCCGAGGAAGGTATCGGCCGAGCGCTGGTAGAGCTGCAATGACAGAGTGCCCTCCCCCACCCCATCCTTAGGTGGATTGACATAGAACTGGAATATGGTGTGGCATGGAGGCAGGGCCATCTTGTTCACTTCGGCCACGTTCCATGCAGAGACTATCATGCGGCGTGAATTGGGGTTGTTCTTGATTTGATCAAGCACCATCTGTATCTGGTCTATAGTGTTGCCGTCGTAGTCGGGCCACGAGCGCCACTGATGGCCGTATACAGGCCCCAGCTCGCCGTTCTCGTCGGCCCACTCGTTCCAGATGCGCACTCCGTGCTCCTGCAGCCAGTGCACGTTAGTGTCGCCACGCAGGAACCACAACAACTCGTAGATAATGCTCTTCAGGTGGAGCTTCTTTGTGGTGAGAACGGGGAAGCCCTCCTGCAGGTTGTAGCGGCTCTGAGTGCCGAAGATGGAGAGCGTACCGGAGCCGGTGCGGTCGCCTTTCCTGGTGCCCTCGCGCAGTATGCGGTCAAGTAACTCTAAGTATTGCTTCATTGTAACGGTTTTAGTATAGGTTCGTATTCGGATGGAACATGAGTGCTCTTTATGCGCCACTCCTTAGGATACAGGTTGTTGGCACGGTTGCCGATGTTCTTGGTCTGTCCAAGCATATAGCCCATGAAACTTACGTCAACGATGCCGCGAGGAGTGGACGGCGGAAGGACAAGAGCCTCACCACGCAGGTAGGCAATGGACTGAGAGTAAGACAGTTCAACAGCGGCTACCGGCGACTGGCGGACGTATGGTGGTGTCAGGATATTCAAGTTCTTGGGCTTTATGGCTTTACTGTTTTCAGTACTTTCACCACCCTTGCGAATGACTGCCATGAAGAGGCCCTCGCTACGGGTGATGCCGGGAATGAAGCGGTAGACAGGCGCGTTGAAGCCAGGAAGGAGCGAGCCGGTGATGCCCCACTCCGGCTCAGTGTCGACAGCCAAGGCCTCAGCATCGAAGTTGTCCAGAATCCAGCGGATGTTCTCCTCGTTTTCCTTAATATTAAATGTACAGGTACTATATATTAACAATCCGCCTGGGTTGAGGCACTGCCAGGCATCGGCCACAATCTCACGCTGCAGGCGCCAGCACTTCTCCACATTCTGCGGACTCCACTCAGAGATGGTCTGCGGGTCCTTGCGAAACATGCCCTCGCCCGAGCATGGCACGTCGCAGAGGATTACATCGAAGCATAACTTCGATGCACGGTAGTCCTTAGGGTAGTTGCTGGTGACGATGCAGCCGGGATGGCCCCACTTGGTGATGTTTTCCAAGAGTATGCTGGCACGCTTGGGAACCGGCTCGTTGCTGTAGAGGATGCTACCCTCAGGCATTGCGCTCCTCAGCAGTGTGGACTTGCCGCCAGGGGCGGCACAGAGGTCAAGAAATTTACTATTTTCTGGCGCAATACAGCGTCCAGAAACATTGAGGCTGCCTCCTGCACATAGTAGCAGCCGGCATGAAGAAGAGGGTCGAAGGTGAAGTTGGGGCGGGTGGGAAGATAGTAGGCATTGCGGCACCAGGGAACGGGGCTTAGTTGAAAGTTCTTTCTGAGGAAAGCGCCCCTTCGGGTAGAGCGGAGAGTTGAGAGTTAGGGTTAAGGCGTATGCTAACTGGCGGCTCCTCGTCGAAGGCGGCCAGATAGCGGGCGAAGCGCTCCTCGCCCATCAGCCGGCGTGTCTGACTTACAAATTCCTCGGGCAACTGCATATCACTCTCTCCCTTGCTTTACCATAACAATTCCTCGTCCTGCCGGGACTGCTGTTGCTGCGGAGGCTCCGGGTCGGCAGGCTGCGTGGGCTGTCCGTCGGCGTTGAACATGCCGTAGGTGGTGCGCAGCACGATGAACTCTGTGCGGCGGTTCAGCTGATGGCATATTTCCTGCTTCTCCTCGTCGTTGAGGGCATTGATGAACTCCTCGTTGAGCACGTCGCCCTCGTGCAGCCAGTCGTAGGTCTCGGTGAGCTTGCGCTTCACGGTCTTTGGCTTTCCCTCGCCGTAGCCTACAGGTGAGAGGCGGTCGGCGGCAATGCCGTGCTCTATGAGATAGTTCACCACGCTCTCAGCACGCCGCTGTGAGAGGCGCTCGTTGTAGCTGTCAGAGCCTCGGTTGTCGGTATGTGCCGACAGCTCTATGGTTACGTTGGGGTTCTCGTTGAGCAGCACTATAAGGTTGTCGAGAGCCTCGGTGGACTCGGGGCGCAGCGTGGCCTTGTCGAAGTCGTAGAAGATGTTGTCAATGAGCACGGGGGCGGTGATGCTGGCAAGGGGGAACTGCAGCACATACTCTTCGCTCTCTAAGACAGGCTCAACCAGAAGTTCCTCCTTGTGGTTGAGGAATCCGCGGCAGGTGCCGAGGAACACGTAGCTCACGCCGGGCTTTATCTCCTCCACGAAGGAGCCGTCGCCGCGGACGGAGATTTTCTTGTTTGTGCCGTCGTTGCCCACCATGTAGACCTGGGCGGCAGGCAGTTCGTAGCCGTCCTTCTCATAGACCCAGCCTTTCACCGTCTGCACCACCTCGTGCTTCTCGAACGAGTAGATGTGGTCCCAGCCACGGGCATCGCCACGGTTGGAGCTGAAGTAGCCGCGGTTGTACACGCCCTCGAAGGTCATGCCGAAGTCATCACCAGCAGAATTGAGGGGCCAGCCGGGGTGGAAAACGGCCTCCCCAAGCCCCTCCGAAGGAGGGGATGTTGAGTTACATAATGCGACTGTATCCTCCGCGACTTTATCTAACCAAACACTCCCTCCTTCGGAGGGGCTTGGGGAGGCCTGTGGGCTTGGGGAGGCTTCGACATAGTAGATGTCCAGTCCTCCGAAGCCCGGGTGACCGTCGGACGAGAAATATAAGTCGCCGTTGGGTCGGAAGGTGGGAAACAGCTCGTTGCCGGGAGTGTTGATGGGTGCCCCTACGTTCTCAATGCTGCCCACGCCCGATGTGGTAAGCTCGGCACGCCAGATGTCGTAGCCGCCCAGGCCTCCCGGCATGTCGCTTACGAAGTAGAGCCAGCGGCCGTCGGGCGAGGGTGCGGGATGAGCGAAGGTAGACAGCGTGTCGCGGCTTATCTCAAGTACCGTGGCCTTTGCCCATGCGGCGTCGGTGCGCTGCGAGGTGGCTATCTTGGCATAGCGGGGATAGGAGGGGTCTGTGCTGCAGACGGTGAGGTACATGGTGCGGAAGTCGGCGCTGAAGGTCGTTGCGCCCTCGTCCTCGTCGGTGTTCAGCTCGCTGTCAACAGCCTCCGGGCGCGACCAGTTGCCCTTGTCGTCGCGCTGGGAGAAGAAGATGTCGGCATTCTTCGTACCGGTGATGCCGCTCAGCTCGTCGCCACGGGCCTGGTTGCGAGTAGACGAGAAGTAAAGCTGGTCGCTGTTTTCGCCCGCCAGTGCCGGCGAATACTCTGCCCGGCGTGAGTTGAACAGGTCCTGGCGCTTCACGGTATATCCTGAGTATTCGGCCTCAGCCTTCCACTGCGGCGCCATGCGTGCCGACTCCAGACCTATGGCCACAAGGGGACTTCGCATGGCAGAGTCCTGCAGCTGCAAGAAGGTGCGTTCGGCCTCGCGGTAGCTGCCGTTCTTCAGCTGCAGCTGGGCAAGGTAGAGCAGGGCGGTGGTGTCGGCCACGTGGTAGCGCACGGCATTGTTGTAGGCAGCAATGGCGCGCTGTGTCTGGTTAATGCGGCGGTAGCAGTCGGCCATGCGCAAGGCCCGCTGTCCGCGCAGGGTGCGCTCCTTGGCGGGAGTCTGGGCGTAGGCTTTCTTATAGTATGTGGCAGCGTCGTAGTACTCGCCAAGGGCGAAGTACTTGTCGCCCTTCTTCATGGCATTGTCAGCGCCGCAGGAAGTGAAGAAGGCCGCTGCTGCCAACAGCAGCATACAGAGGCTTCGTGTCGTTATGTTCTTCTTCATAAATCCCACATTTTTCTTTTTACAGTTCCACGGTCACCCTGACGTTGAGCTGCCTGCCGGTGAGGTAGTTTGGCACAGCCCAGTAGCGGTTGGTGACATCAGTCACCCAGTAGTATGAGTTAACGTTCGAGATGCCGAAGAGGTTCAGGCAGTCCAACCCTATCCAGAGGCTCTTCACGTCCCATCGCCTGCCCTCCACTCTGTTCTTTACGGCCAGATAGCTCATGCCTATGTCGGCACGCTTGTAGGCCGGCGCACGGAAGTGCTGGGCCTCAATGCCACGGTGGGGGGCACCGAAGGGCAAGCCGTCGGCGTAGGCCAGGCGTAGCGTCATCTTCCAGCGGTCGGTGCCGGGGAAGTAGTCGGTGAAGTGAAGGTTGATGGCATAGCGCTGGTCGGTGGGAAGGGGGAAGCTCTCGGAGTTGAGAGTTCTTTCTGAGGAAAGCACCCCTTCGGGTCGAGCGGAGGGTTGAGAGTTGAGAGTTGTTTCGTTGAAATGCTGGCTGGTGCGCATCAGCGAGAAGGAGAGCCAGGAGTCTGTGCCGGGCACGAACTCGCCGAACAGCTTCAGGTCGAGACCCATGGCATGGCCTGAGGTGAGGTTCTCGCCGTAGTAGGTCACCTTCACGTTCTGCACGTTGTATGGAATGAGGTTGCCCAACAGTTTGTAGTAGGCCTCTGCGGTGAACTTGAACGGCCGCTGGCCCATCATCTTGAAGCGGTAGTCCATGGCGGCGATGAACTGCCACGAGCGCTGGCTCTTGATGTTGCGGTTCAGCGTGGCCACGGTGATGCCGGTGGTGGTAAGCGACGTGTCGCGCAGCTCCTTGTAGAAGGGTGCCTGATAGTATAGTCCGGTGGCAAGGCGGTAGGTGATGTCGCGGTTGCGGGCCGGCACTATGGCCAGCGAGGCTCGTGGCGAGAGCAGCGTCTCGCCGTTGAAGCTCCAGTGGGCAAAGCGCACACCGTAGGTCAGGGTGAAGTAGTTTCCCATGTCGGGCTCGGCAGTGTCATCGCCAGAGGAGGCGTATGCCGTGTTCCAGCGGTACACATCCTGCACATAGCCCTCAAAGCGCCGCGAGCGCATGTTCTGCTGCGAGTTGAGTGTGTAGATGAGGTTGAGCCTCTCTGCCGTATGCGGCACGCTGTATCCGCTTGAGTCGCGCATCTCGTATTCGCGGCTCTGCTCCCTGACGTGCTCCCACTTGTAGGTCAGCGCACCCTCAATGTTGTGCTGGCGCAGCAGGCGGGTGTACATCAGCTTCACGCTCTGCACGTTGGCCGTGAGGTAGTTGCGGGCATGCTCGGCGTATGTGCCCACGCCCAGCTGTTCGGCACTGCCGGCATCGTCGAGCCAGTACTGGCCCTGTATGTCGTAGCACTCCTGCTCCTTGGTGTGGAAGGCGCTCCACAGCAGCTTTATGCTTGTGGAGTCGCCAATGTGGCGGGTGAGCGAGGCGGTGCCGAAGAGGGTGCGGAAGATGTCGCGCTCCTGACCGTCGAAGTACACGCGGAAGGTCTTCACGTCCTCCATGGTGCCGAATGATGTCTCTCGGTCCTTTGGACGGAAGGTGTAGTGGTTCTCGCTGATGTTGCCAAGGAAGTCAAGCGTCCACCGGCGGTTGGGCTGCCACACCATGTAGGTCTGGTAGTCAAGCTGGTTGGGGCGGTACTCGCCGGTAGTCTCAAGCGAGCCGAGCAGGTAGCGGTTTGTCTTGTAGCGCAGACCGTGGCTCATGGAGAAGGTTTGAGAGTTGAGGGTTGAGATTTTTTTCCGGCAGCTGTGCCGAAATAGATTGAGCCTCCGAGCAGGCTGGCTGAAGCTTTGAGTTCGGTACGAGTGGGACGGCGGTAGGTAATGTCAAGGGCACTCGACATCTTGTCGCCATAGCGGGCCGAGAAGCCGCCGGTGCTGAAGCCCACGCTCTCCACCATGTCGGGGTTGATGACGCTGAGGCCCTCCTGCTGACCGCTGCGGATGAGCAAGGGGCGGTAGACCTCCACATTATTTATATATACAGAGTTCTCGTCGAACGAACCGCCCCGCACGTTGTACTGCGACGACAGCTCGCTGTGGGTGCTCACGCCGGCCTGCTGCTGCACCAGCTCCTCAATGGCATTGCCCGACACCGACGGTGCCACGGCCAGACTGCTCATGTCGAGCATCTCCATCTGGTCGGTCTGGCGCCGCTGCTCGGTCACCACCACCTCGCCCAGCTCCTGCTGTGCCCGCATCACTATGCGGAGGGTCTGCGTGCCCTGAGGGCGATATAATGTTCGCGTGCGAGGGCGGTAGCCCACCATGGTGAAGCGCACCTCGACGGAGTCGGCACTGCTCAGCGTCATCTGGTACTCGCCGCGGAGGTTGGTCATTGCTACCTTGCCCTGCGACGGACATGCCACGGTGGCCAGCTCCAGGGCGTTGCCCTCGTCGTCGGTCACCATGCCTTTCAGCGTGAACGTCTGCCCCTTGGCTGCCACGCTCACTATCATTATCACCAGAAATATTGCGGCACGACAAATGGCCGTCCGCACTGCATTCTTGTTCATCTAAGCTAATAACGCAAAAAGAATGCTTTTATTATCTTAGCAATTAGTTTATTCGCTATTTTTCTTGCTGGGGTGAATGATTATAAGGAAAAAATGACTATCTTTGCACCAAGGACATACTAACATTAAATAAAAGGATGAAAAGAAGATTCTTACCTGCCATGCTGACATGCATGCTTGCACTTGGCTCAGCCTCAACAATGGCTCAACAGCGCACCGTGCAACTGAAAGTAATAGAGACCAGCGACGTACACGGCCATTTCTTCCCCTACGACTTCATAGAGGGCCGCGAGCTGGAAGGCACTTTGGCACGTGCCAGCACCTACGTGGAGCGGCTTCGCCGACAGTATGGCGACCGGCTGCTGCTCATAGACAACGGCGACATACTCCAGGGACAGCCCTGTACATACTGGTCGAACTATGTGATGCCAGAGGACGAGAACCTGGCAGCCAGCGTCATCAACTACATGCGCTACGATGCGGAGACCGTTGGCAACCACGACATAGAGACCGGCCACGCAGTTTATGACAAGTGGATCCGCGAGGTGCGCTGCCCTGTGCTGGGAGCAAACATCGTGGACACGGAAAACCAGCTGCCCTATGTCCGCCCCTATGCCATAATTGAACGGCAGGTGGGCGATGCCCAGAACCCGCTCACGGTGAAGGTGGCCATACTGGGCATGCTCACACCGGCCATACCCATCTGGCTCAATGAAAGCCTGTGGCAGGGGCTGGAGTTCCAGGAGATGGTGACCTGCGCCCGCCGGTGGGTGAGGTATATACAGCAGGTGGAGCAGCCCGACCTCATCTTCGGTCTCTTCCACAGCGGCCTCAACGGCGGCATCACCATGGAGAACGGAATAGAGGAGGATGCCACCGAGCGAGTGGCACAGGAGGTGGAGGGCTTCGACGCCATTTTCTTCGGCCACGACCATCAGGTGCACAACGTCATGCTGCAGAGTCCGTCGGGAAGAGACGTGCTGTGCATGGACCCCTCGTGCTACGTGAGAAACGTGGCAGAGGCCACTGTCACCCTCACCTACAACGGCAGCCAACTCGTTGCCAAGGACATAAGGGGCGACATCATAGACGTGAGCCGTGAAGAAACTGACAGCAGTATGATGGCCCATTTCCAGCCTCAGATAGATTCCATCAAGGCATACGTCGGCCGCCGCATCGGTACGTTCGCCACATCGGCAGCCACCCGTGACAGCTACTTCGGCAATTCGGCCTTCATAGACTTCATACACCAGTTGCAGCTGCAGCTCACAGGGGCAGACATATCCTTCAACGCGCCCCTCTCGTTCGACACCAGGATAGAAGCCGGCCCCGTCACCGTGGCCGACATGTTCAAGCTGTACCGCTTTGAAAACAAGCTGTATGTGATGCGCATGACGGGGCACGAGATTCGGGGACACCTTGAGATGAGCTACGACCAGTGGGTGAACACCATGACAGCCCCTGGCGACCACCTGCTGCTGCTCAACGACAACAGCCGCGGCGACCAGCAGCGCATGGGATTCAGGAACTTCACGTTCAATTTTGACTCTGCGTCGGGCATTGACTACGAGGTGGACGTCACAAAACCCGACGGCGAGAAGATCACCATTCTGTGCATGAGCAACGGTGAGCCGTTTGATGAGAGCCGGGTGTACAATGTCGTTATGAACAGTTACAGGGCCAATGGCGGCGGCGACCTCATGGTGCGTGGTGCGGGCATTCCCAAGGACTCGCTCAACGGGCGCATAGTATACCAAAGCGAGCTGGACCTGCGCCACTACCTCATGGAGGAGATAGAACGCCAGGGCACAGTGACACCCCGTGCCGCCCATAACTGGAAGTTTGTGCCCGAGCGCTGGACACGCTCTGCTGCTCGCCGTGACCGCCAACTGCTCTTCGGGCCCAACAGGCGGTAGCCATTGGCACTTCCTTTTTTAAAACAACTATGTGCGATTATTAAAGAAGTTGTCCTAAGTTGTCTATGTTGTCTTTACCTTGGCTCACCGCACAGAAATAAGAAGACAACTTAAACAACTTAGGACAACCTTTTTACTATCTTATCGTTTTGTCATTACATAGTGTAATGCCTATTTAAAGGGCAGATACCAGTTCTTCTCGTCCAGCAGGTTCACCACCGGCTGCTTGTAAGCCAGTTTGCGGGCCAGCCACTGGCTACCGAAGTTGGCGCCGTATGAAGCAGGAGAACCGTCGAAGGGCGACGTAGCTGTAGCATGGCCGTTCTTATGGCGTGCCATGCGGCAGAGGTCGAAGAAGCGGGTACCCTCAAATGCAAACTCCAGGGCATACTCATCACAGAGGATATCCTCCATGGCATTGATGGAGTCCTGCTTGGTAGTGCCGATAGCAGCCTCCGGATAGAGCCTGGCTAATTCTGCAAGCTTTGAAGCCATGACATCATCCATCTGGTAAGGAGAAAGCCCTGGGGTGTAGGTGTTACCGTCAAAGTCAGAAGTCCATCCGGCTCCGTGCATGTGTATGCCCACATGATAATACCTCTTGGAAGTATTGTCGCCCGTGAACACCGCAGCATTCTCCGTTGAGAGAATCGGATAAGTGGATGTAAGCGCCGTGCGGGTCTCATCGCTGATGTAAAGAGGCCGTCCGTCGCCGGCAGCAACGATGTCTGGGTTTATGCCGTCCTTAAGGATTGCAAAGGCGGCATCGGGCATACCAAGGCGGTTAAAGGCCTCAGCCAGATGCAGCATGACAGTACTTATGCGGTAGAGGGGTATACGCGCATTGTTGAACTTCGTAATCCACACCTTCATGCTGTCAGTCTCTTCACTCACCTCAGTGCTTACGACAGAGTTGTATCGCACATCGCCAAGTCCAATCTGCCTTATGACACTTCTGTTTCCAACAGATGCCAAGTAGTTGTAGGGCACTGAGCTTGACAGCTTGGTAAAGGCATCGCTTGCCTGGAGCTGCACCTCATCAATGTAGCGTGCACGGCCGCTCTTGTCAGTGGCATAGAAGTCGTAGCCATAGGTAAGAGGCAACTGAGTTGTAGCTCCCTGCAACGCACTGGGTGCCATGGGAATGTAGGTAATATACTCTGTGCCGATGGTGGTGAAGATAGTATTCCACTGGGCACCTGCAAGGCTATTCAACCTTAAGTTGGCATCAGACCAGTCAGTAGGAAGTTCATCCATGAACATAGATCCCAACGGAGTGAAAGGCTGTACGTATGCAGAATGGGGAGACGTAGAAAGCCTTGTCAGATAGCGGATATAGTGGTTGGCAGCCTTATCGTAGTCACCAATCTCAAGATACATTTCGCCGAGCACAACATCAACAGGCATGAAGATGTATGAGGGATTGAAGTTTGCCCCGGAAGGCGTTCCGCTGTAAATAGGCACGTTGTACAGTTTGTCTTGCGCATACTGCTCCAGGTCGGGTGTCAGTTCGCGCACTATGCCCGCCATGTCAAGCATGGGATAGTTGCCATCGTCAATATGGGAAATCTGGGTGAGCGGCTCTGTATAGAAAGGCACAGAGCCATAGACGCGTGCCAACTGCATATAGGCCCAGGCCCTGATGGACTTCATGGCCACGTATTCCGGCATCATCACATAGTCGGCACCAGTACGCAGAGTGGTATCCACATGTGCTATGAAATAGTTGCAGTTGTTGATGACACGGTAGTAGACATATGCTGAGTCATACTTGTTCTCGGTCGTTGCCGAGAAGTTGGCCAACTGACGCAAGTTCTTGTCTGTATAGTCAGTAGTCCTTACGAGGTCGCCACGCACTTCACCCTGGAACACATAGTGGTCGGCCAGCTCCTGCATGGCCTGCAGCACTCCAAGGGCATAGAAGATGGTGTCGGTCTTCTGATTCAGCTCAGGGTCAAAGAGCTGACGGGAGCTGTCAGACTCAAGCATGTCCTCACACGCTACACTAAAGAATAAAGAACAAATAATAAATAATAAACCTAACGGCTTGACAAGCAAAGAGGATAATCTTTTGCCGTTTATTCTTGTATCCATATTTCTTACTTTTTATTTTTTATTTATCATTTATGCCAGAGGCCGCTTAGAGGTTAATCTTCAGTCCGCCCATGAAGGCACGTCCCTGAGCCAGGTTACCGGCATCAATACCCTGATAGAACACACTGTTTCCAATAGAGAACTCTGGATCACTGCCAACATACTTGGTCAGAGTGACGAGGTTCTGTGCCTCAGCCCAGATGGTAAGTCCCTGCAGCCATGTCCATGAGCCGGGAACGGGCACCTGGTAGCTTAGGGTTACAGTCTTTAGGCGCAGGTAGCTGCCGTCCTCTATCCAGCGGTCGCTGAAGCGGTTGTTTCCTAAGGGGTCGCCATAGGCTATACGGGGAAGCTCTGCCTGCTGGTGTTCATAGCGCCAACGGCCTGCAGAAGCCACTTGCTGGTTGTAGAACGTAGAGCCGCTGTTGATAACAGAGCGCTGGTAGTTGTACACATCGTTACCAAGCGAGTAGTTGAAACCTAACGAGAGAGTAAGGTGTTTCCAGTTGGCTGTGGCAAAGATATTGCCATAGATGTCGGGGTTCGGGTCGCCGATAATGGTCTTGTCATTCTCGTTGATACATCCGTTATTGTCCAAGTCAAGGAAGTGCACATCGCCAGCCTTGAAGTCATAGCGCTGTCCGGCATTGTCCTCCATGTACAGGTAATTGCCATTTCCTGCGGCCAGTGCTGCATCGTTGTCAGCCAGTATGCCGTCAGTCTTGTAGCCGTAGAACATTGCCACAGGACTGCCAACAGCAGTGATGATATTGTCCTCGCCATAGACAGATGACGTGAAGTTGCCGTCAGGAAGCTTGGTGACACGGTTCTTGTAGTGGCCCACAGAGGCTCCCACTTCCACACGCCAGTCTTTGGTGACGACGGGTTTGAACGAAATCATGGCCTCGAAGCCCTCATTCTGCAGCGAGCCGCCGTTGCACCAGTAGTTGTTGATGCCACCGATGGGGTTCGAGAACGACTTGAGCATTAGCAGGTCGTCGGTCTTGTGCAGGAAGTAATCAAAGTTTACACTCAGCCTGTTGTTCAGCAGATGGCTCTCCAGGCCGATGTTCAGTTTCTTTGTACTCTCCCACTGGATTTTGTCGTTGCCTATGTTTGTCAGTTGAAGGGCAGAAGCGGTGTTGTAATACCTCACCACAGAGAAGCTTGTGCGGGCTGCGTAGTTAGAGATATTATCATTGCCGCTGATGTCATATCCGGCATTCAGACGCAGATAGTTGATGCCCTTGGTCTTTGGGAACCAGTCCTCATTGGTCAGCACCCAGCCAAGCTGAAGGCTTGGGAAAACAGCCCACTTCACACCGAAGAGTCCCAGACCGGAGGCATTCTCACCGAAACGGCTGTTTGCCTCGGCCATGAGGGTCAGCGTGGCGAAGTATCGGTTCATGTAGTTATAGTCTACATTGCCGTACCATTGTATGTTCTTCCAGATGTCGTTGACACCGTCCACGCCGGGGAATCCAGAAGATGCAGACAATGCAGGGTTCTTATCGTCAGTAACTCCGGTGTACTGCGTGCTGAGGTCGCTGTTGTCGTATGAGAAGTAGTTGTAGCGACCTCCCACGAAAGCATGTACAAAGTGCTGGGCCATCTGCTTCTGCCAGTCAAGCTGCACCTTTCCCATGAAGTTCTGCTCCTTGGCAAACATTGAGCCCACCATTGACGTAACGGCGCCCATCTGGTCTACCAGGAACGAAGGCACTCCGCTATAGGGACGGAAATAGCGCTGTGCATTGCGGTTCAGCATGTAGCTCAGGTCGGCAGAAAGAGTCAGGGTGTTGTTTATTTTATACTCAGGTGCAACCCTGACGGTGAAATAGGTATTCTCCGACTTGTTCTTGTTGTCACCCTTGCCATAGTTCATAATGGAGAGAGGGTTGGCAAGCGAATAGTTGCTCAGTGTACCAGTTCTTGGACTCTCACTGCTTGCCAGCAGGTTGTCATAGTCGCTGAGAAGGTTGGTAAAGCCGCCTGTGAAGCTGCTATACTGATAAGGCGACACCAGTGGCGACTTGAGCAAAGCCAGGGTAATGGGCGATGTGATGGTAGACGAGGCGGAGCTGGCTGGCATACCGGCATCGAAGACATTGCTGTTTGTACGGGCAATTGAGATGTCGAACTTTGTGGTGAGGTTCCACAGTATGCTGATGTCGGTATTGAAACGCACGTTCAAGCGGTCAAAATCGGCACTCTTCTGTGTACTCTCTGCCTTGACATATCCCACTGAGAGGTTATACATGCCTACGTCATCACCGCCCTGCACGTTTACGCTGTAGTTTTGGGTCATTGCCGTGCGATAGATATAGTCGCTCCAGTCTGTGTTATTATGGTAGGTATGGTAGTAGTAGCCGTCGGGATCGTCGTCAAGGAAATAGAAGTTCCTGTACTTATTGACATTGGGAATCGTTCCGAGGAGTTCGGCTGCGTATGTTCGGAACTGTGAAGCATCCATCATTGTGGGCAGCTGCGGAATCAGTTGTACACCTGCCGAGACGTTAGCATCAATTCGTGTAGCCATAGAGTGACCACGCTTTGTCTCAATAAGGATCACACCGTTGGCACCGCGTGCACCGTAGAGTGCCGTGGCATTCTTCAGTATGGTAACCTGCTCCACATCGTCGGGCGAGATGTTTGCCAGGATATTGTTATACTGGCCAACATGGAGCGATGGTCGCATGCGCTGCATGTCCTGCTCAATTCCATCAATGATTACGAGCGGCTGAGCCTCGCTTGTTATGCTGTTCAGGCCACGTATGAACATGGCAGCTCCTGCATCGGCGGCAGCCGAGCGCATGATGCTTCTCATGTCGCCGCCAAGGCGGTTGGCAATCTCGTTATCCACGGTAACGCCGAAGCGGTCTATCTGAGATGTGCGGCGGGCTGTGTAGTTCGTACCGGTGCCATACATTGGTGCAAAGCGGTCGCTGAGCATCTTCACCATTATCATCTGCGTGCTGTCACTGCCGGCCACTGCCACCTGCTGAGGCAAAAACTCCGGCGAGTGGACATAGAGAGCTGTTGTAAACGTAGGCACAACGATGGCGAAAGATCCGTCCTCGCCAGTCATGGCAGTATAGCGGTTATATCCCATGGCACGCAGCTGTATGCCTGCCAGGGCTGCCCCCGTAGCCTGGTCCACCACCTTTCCCCTTAGGGTCATGGTTGGATAGTTGTCCGGCTGCATGCGTGAGCGGTCCGGCTGCCGTATGGCAGTCTGGTCGTCATCGCTGGCAGCATTGTCATCGTCATCGGCAGACTGGGCGTATGCCCCTGTTGCCAAGCCCATGATAAGCGCACAAACGGCAAACCTGTGGCCGAGAGGCTGCAAAAAGCTGAATATAGTGCGGTTCATTTTCATTTACTTATTTAGTTCTTCTTCATATTCAACAAGTTCCTTCGGCTTCAGTATGATGGCTGCAACACGCAACTCGTTTGTGAAGCCTGTCTTCAGTGCAGCGTTAGTCGGATTGAACGTAGAGGCAATCCTGAGGTAAGGACAAATCATGTCTCTTCCGCTACCCAGTCCGGCGTATGATACAGGGAAGGTGAAGTCGCCGACATAAATGGTATCTACACGAGAGGGATCGTTGGAGAACGAAACCTTGGTCTTTGCATCCGGTGCAGGAATGAAGCGTGCCCTTGGGTCGTTCTCCAGTGCAAGCACCCTGCAAGCCTCATAATATTCGTCAAACCATGCTTTGTTCTCATCGGAATCATCATTGAACTCTTTACTCTTTGTCTTGCCGTCGGTATCACAGTAGTTGATGGTAAAGACGACTCGGCTGGGCAGCGTTGCCACTGTGTCGCCCGGAATGCCTCCAAGCTCAGCCTCTTTCGGCACAAAGACACAATATATAGAATATGTGGTGCTTAGCACGTTGGGCAGATAGAACGTGAGTTCCGGCTTTGAATATGCACCGCTTGGAGTGACAAGCAGGTAAGAGAGCTTGTTGTCATTTTCAAGTGCAAGGAGGTTCATATCAACCTTTTCCGGGTCGGGTGTAATCACGTCAACAGTCTCGGCAGAGCCACTCTTCACATTTGCCAGATTGCGGCTGCTGGTAGCGGAGTATCTGCGCATCGGGGCGAAAGTTTCCCATGGCAGGAATGCCAGGCTGTCCACGACATACCCCCTGCCGTTGCTCATCCTTATTGTCTGGCTTGCCTGAGCAAGTATGTCCAAGGGATTAGACAGCTTTGTGTAGAGTGTGGTACGCAGAGTATCGCTGCCGTAGGAGGAAGGAGTTCCCACCAGCCAACGGTTGTAGCTGTCGTTGTTGTTGAAGATGAGATTGCGTGTCAGGTAACTTGATGCAATAGAGTCCCTCCAAACCTCACTGTCAATAGGATAGCTCACGCTAACTTCCTTGCCATTTTCCTTGGTTTCATAGTTTACGGCCACAATATTAGGCAGATAATTGTAGTAACTGCTTATACGCTCGTAGGCCTTGTTCCATGCATTGTTGGTAGGCAGCAGGAAAGAATATGTGCTGTCCTCACTGTTTATCATGGCGTTCATGGAATCCCACAGGCTGTTCTCCGTCACCATGACCGAGTCAGCGTATGTCTGCATACCATTGACTATTGAACCCACCACCGAACGTTCTGTATCCAGATAGGTAGTTTCACTGCTCTGGTAGAAGCGGCGCAGCGAGTCAATGCCCAGGCTGGCATTAAGTGCCGAGTCTGTGATGAACTCATAGAGGTTGGGATAGAACACTGACAATCCATCCAGCGTATGCAGCAGTCCGTTGGAGTTTGGCAGGTTGGCATCATGCAGTGGCACCTCGGCAAAGGTGTATTCAGAATTGCCACCAAAATAGTACTGCTTTTCGTTAAGCATCAGTATTCTGTTCTTTGTTGCGTCCATAGCCCCCGATGCACTGTGAGCATAGCTTGCGATGTGGTTTTGCACGAACTGCCGCATCAGGGCCTCGCTGTCAAGGCTCTGGAATGCTGAAGCATCGTATGTACCGTCAAGTGGTGCCCACACAGTATAGTAGTGAGTCTGGTTCAGAGCCTCGTCAAAGCCTGTACGCCTTACAAGGTCGGCAAAGTGCGTCAGCTGGGGATGCTGCTGAATGTTCTCCCACAGAGTCTGCGAGGCCGACAAAACCCCTTCCTCCGGCGCCGAGTTGTAATCGTCCAAATCGGAACAGGCTGAAAACGCTACGCCAAATAATAAAGAACAGAGGATCGATAATATACTTAGCGGCTTAGCAAACAAAGCCCCTTTGCCTTTATTATATTTATTGGTATCCATATTATTTCTCATTTCATTTTTATTTTTTATTTATTATTTAGGGCGAAGGCCGCAATTAGTACCAGTCCTCAGTGTACTGCTGGTTGTCAAGCACGCTGACGGGCACCAGTTCCACGAAGTCAAGTCCTACGGGATTGGTCTTCTTGTCAGGGTTGAGCGTCTTGATGCGCAACCAGTTCTCATTACCCTGGTTCAGCTGTACGCGTCCAAGCACGTAGCGTATGGTATAGCTGCCCGTACCATACTCTGTACGTGCGTTGGCAGTAGCATTCCATCCATTCTCACCGTGTCCGGTATAGCTGTAGGGCCCACGCATGTATCCGCGGTTGTGCATAGCCACGTCAGTTGCCACGCCCTGGTCTTCCTCCTCCTTGCAGTCGGTCATACCAATACGGGGATCGTCAACCTGTATGGTAGCATCGAACGGCAGTCCGAAGGCCTGCATTGATGACACGCTTGACGACGTTCCTATGTAATACTGCATGAAGGAACCGTATGACATTGGAGCATAAACCACACGCACCTCATAGGTTCCCGATGGCACGGGAGGCAATTTGAACGCAAAGTCATACTGTCCCCAGAACTGCACCTCGTCAGCCTGGTAGCCACGAAGAGAGCTGTGACACCAGAAGTTGAGGCAGAAGTTCTCGTCGTAGACGACCATATTCTTGAAATAATCATTAGGTATTCCGACATAGTAATTAGCGTGCCCCGCAGGTATTTGTCCGTCACCGGCAGAATAGTACCTGAACCTGTTTGTGATGAGTTCAGGGAACAGCGATGAGTCGTTTATACGCATACGCTCGTTGAGCACTCCCTTCGGCACCACCCTGTCATAGACCAGCATGCCGCTGATGCTGTGCACATAGCCGTTATAGGCCATGAGCGATGCGTCGCGACGCACCAGAACGCCCTGACGGATTACCTCATGCATGGCTTCGCTGCCCTGCGAAGCCAGCTCATCGGTAAGAGTGTTGTTCAGGCGATAGCGGTTGATAAAAAGAGACTTTCCATTGCCCACGTTTGAGGGTTCCCACACCTTCAGTATGGTATGTGGGAGCATGGTCTCATAATAGTCGTGGGGATCGGCATCGGGAGCGTAGTTCCAAAAGTCACTGCTGCCCTTCTCGAACACGAGCTGGTTTGTTGACATTGAGCATCCTAAAATGTGATATGCCACAAACATGTTAAGCGCGTTGAAGCGGTTCTCGTAGTCATCGCCGGTGCTCACAGTGAGTCCGTTCTCGTTCATGTAGTCATACCAGCCCGGAGCCTCAGCATACTGCTTGTTGGCGTAGCTGACAAGCCCTTCGAAGTTTTCGATGCCATTGGCTTTCATCACTGCGTCACTCTCTGCGAAGACTGTAAACCCTACCTTGCAATCAATATTTCCCGTGGTGCCAGGGCCGTTTGCCGGCCAGATAACCGGCGACTGGTTCTCACGCGTCATCTGCTTATAGGTGAATGCTCCCCTTGTATATTCCATCAGCGAGTCAGCAAGTCCGGTGCGACGCAGGGCTTCGGCAAAGATACTGAAGTCACCGCTTCTGTCAAGCACGTCACCGATGAAGCGGGTAAAACGCGGAATCACATTGTCGATGATGTGCACAATACCGTTGGTTGTCATGTTGTCAGAACTGATGATGATAGCCTTGTTGCCAAGTATTGTGTTGCCCTTGCCAACTGAAGAATATGCAAACTCATATCCAAGCAGAGTGTTAACCTCTCCACTTCCTGTCAGCGACACAATGTTCTTGTAGGTCGTAGTGAGGTGATAGCGTGCAATGTTGAGGCAGAGACTGTCTGAAAGCCACTTCACTTTAGTCTCGTCGTCAGCCGAGGCATAGTCGGCCGACTCGCCTTCGGGCTGTCTCATTCCGTTGTGGGGTATTACAGCTTCGTCATCGTTGTAGAGGCTGTCACAGTAGGCAACTACGCCCTCGTTCACTGGAGCGAAGCATGTATATGTTCCGTATGCTGCCATCATGCGGTCGTAGCCCACACGCGTCAGAATATAGTTGAAAGCTGTCAGCGTGCTGTCCTTCTGGATGTAGGACTCTATGGTCTCACCGGTGAAGGTGTACAGGTCGGACTCGTCAGGCTCAGGATTACACGAAGTGAAGAGTGTTAAGTGAAAAGTGAAAAGTGCAGCACATAGAATGCCTCTCATCACTTTCCTTTCAACCTTTCCTTCGTTCTTGTCTTCTATTATCTTATTCATAATTACTAATTAATAAAGTTCTCGTAATGTATGATAGCAATCAGTGTAATCTCACTTGTCACTTATCACTTATCACACAACCTTAGTAGTTCTTACTGTATTTATCGTCAGAGCTATATGCGGGATTCTGCCTTAGCACCGGACACACATTGATGTCAGACAGCGGTATTGGCAGGTAGAGAGTGTTCTCATTGCTGAGCTTGGCGGCCACGGCATTGCCGTTCACCAGCTTGCGCACGGCCAGGTTCATAATCTCATTGTTGTTGTAGTTGTCAACAGGGGTTATGCCTTCGTCGTCAAGTTCTGCCAGCGTCTTGCTGTATTCCACACCTTCCACGTGGCGATAGTTGTAGCGCAGCAGGTCATACCAGCGTTTGCCCTCAAAGGCGAACTCGCGCAGGCGCTCCTCAAGAACAAATTTCTCCATGCCGTTATATCCAACACTGCTCTTCGCAGACCACATGATAGAGTCGTTGGTCTTGCTGCGGGCATTGACAGTCTGAGTAAGGTAGAAAGCCTCATAGAGACGGCTGTCAGCATTATCATCAGCGAGAGCTGAGAGTGCCACTAAGGCCTCGGCCTTCATCAGCATTACGTCGGTAAGACGATAGATGATGAAGTTCTGAGTATACTGCCATGAGAAAGCGCGATCCTTCTTTGCGTATCTCGTAGAAGAAATAATGTTATAGTCGCCGGCATTTCGCGCCTCTTCTGTTCCGCCTACATACTTTCTAATCTCCAGTCCGTCGAAGCTTCCTACAGTCTTTGTCAAGTTGTAGGTATTGACCAGTCCGCGCCAGTCTTGCGAACGGTAGCTACCTGCATCTGAGGTATAGACTGTTCCGCCATTAAGAAACAGCGAAGAAGCAAAGAGGTAGGGATCACTGCCGCTGTTATAGCTACAGTAGTACTGACAGAGTGCGGAGTTGCCCTCAGAACGTGAGCTATAGTAGTCATTACCGTTATACTGCAGCTCAAAGATACTTTCTTCTGCATTCTGATTCACATAGAGTTCATCAAAGGCCTCTCTGCCTTCTGCCAAATAGAAATCCTTTTCTACGCGTGCCTCGCCCCATCCGAACACATGCTGGTTCTTCTTCGAGTCTATAACCTTGTTGCAATAGTCCACACAAGCCTGATAATCAGCAGCGCTATGCATCACGCTTCCTCTCCAGAGGTAAATGTCAGCCAGCAGTGTCTGAATGGCATCGCGCGTGAAGTAGCCCACACGCCGCCAGTCGTTGAAAGCCGAAGCAGAGATGGCGTTCACCTCGGCTGTCTTCAAGTCCTCTATACAGCGTTCAAGTACTGAGTCGGGAGCCACCTGAGGCACGTTTCGGTCCTGGCTGCTGTTCATGAAAGCCTCTGTGACGAGAGGCACATCACGGAAGTTGCGAACCAAGTAGAAATAGCACAGAGCGCGCAAGGCCAGCATCTGCGAACAGTCTGACAGGTAGTCCCCTTCAGTGTACATGGGGTCCTCGTCCATAGCCCCGGCAGCCTTGGCAAGCACCAGGTTGCAATTGTTGATGACGTGATAGAAGGCGCTCCATCGTGCAAACTCGTTATCGGGCTGAATGTTACCCAGGTTAATCTCGGTGAGGTCTTCTGCCAGGCTTCCTGAAATATTGTCCAGTGGAATCATCTCCTCTGAGCGCAGGCCTGACCACACGATAATACGCTTGATGATGTCGGGGGAGAGCATGGAGCGGTATGCACCGTTCACCATGAGCTGCACGTCAGCCTTCGACTTCCAGAAGTCCTCATCAACGGTTTTGTCATCGGGCAGGATGACAGTATCCACGCAGGACAAAAGCGCTACGCTAAATAATAAAGAACAAAGAACAGATAATAAACTTAGCGGCTTTGCCGACAAAGTTCCTTTGTCTTTATTATTATAATTGGTATCCATATTCTTTTTCATTATTCATTGATTCATTATTAATTATTATTTAGGCCGAAGGCCGCATCAGAAGCCAATATCAAGCGTAACGGTGAACTGCTTTGAGCGCGGTGTCTGCGCCGCATCGGCAGCAACGCCATAGCCTTGCGGTGAGATCTCAGGATCTACGCCGCTATACT
>JAFTAR010000142.1 GCA_017455495.1 Prevotella sp. | reverse complement strand
GTCTTCACACTGCTCGAACTGGGCAAGTCATAACGATGGATAAAGTCGGCACCCTGAGGACTTTCCACCAGCCCCTCCTTGGCAATGGCTCTGACAACAGAAAATTGGTTATCCGTCAAGAAGCCTATCAGCTCTTCATACTGCATAGAGCTTCTGTTGACAATATGGCGAACGGCCTCTTCCACCTGTTCGGCTTTGGTGACATGCCGCTCTGTCTCATACAGGCGGTTTAGCATGAGCTGGATATTGCGGGTAACACCCTCAAATCTCTGGTAGACATAATGGAACATGTCCTGACTGAGTGTACCTTTCTTATCCTCAAAGAAACGGCGTGCAAAGTCGTAGTATATCTCCTCGTGCAGGGGCTCAAGCCCCATAGACACCGTGCTCTGATAGAATGGGCGCTCGGGCGAATAGAATATCTGCGACATCAGATGACGCTTACTGCCCGAGAATACGAAATGTACATTGGGTGCGAACTGGATATATGAGCGCAACAGTGCCTCAATACCAGATTCGGGGTAATTGGTGATTTGCTGGAACTCGTCAATGGCGATATACACTTCACGCTTCGTCTGCTTCATATAGTCAAAGACGGTTTTAAGCGTAACTTCTGTCATTGCGGGCTGTATGCTTACAGAAACCGTTGGCTGCCCTGTCATTGGGTCAGTGCTGAATACTGGACGCCAAGAGCCAAAAAACTCCAGAAGCCGATTCATTGCCCTCCGCTCTTTAGAGAGAACCTCTTGGGCGATAGCCGTTCCTAACAACTGTACGAAATCGTGTTGATTCTTCGTGGCAAAGACGTCGATATACAGACATTTCGCATCCTTTTCCTGTTCTAATATGTGATAAAAGGCATTCTTTATCAGTCCTGTTTTGCCAATTCTGCGAGGAGAAATCAACACTGTATTACGCCCGTTTTGCAGATTTGCAATCAGTTCGTCTGTTTCTTCTGTGCGGTCGCAAAAATACGTAGGGCTTACATAACCCTGATAGACAAAGGGATTCCGGAGCTTTTGAACATTCTTAGCCATAATCTTCCGTTTCTTATTTTGACAATAACAATCACGCTCATAGTTGAGACGGAATTTCCGTCACGGAATCTCCGTCACGCACATTCCGACTGCAAAGGTACGAAAAAGTGAGCGAAGAGCAAAAGAAAAACCGATTTTTCTTTTGCTCTTCCGAACGTATGTCCGTCACCTGCTTTTCTTCGTCTGCAAAGCAACGCTCTTAGTTTATGTTGGGCTGCCTCACGTTCGTAGAGCAGTGCCCTGTTCTGTAAAACAAGTTGCTTTTCGCGGGGCTGCTCCGCAATGATGTTAGGGCGTTGTTGTGTTTATTCTTTCTCTGTTTCAGAACCCTTGTTGTCAATAACAGAAACTACTATTAAGATGGAAACAAAAGCGATTACGCCAATCCACGCCGTGGTAGTTTTGCTTCGTCGGCTTTATAGACGATTATTTTTTTAGAAGGAATGTTGTTGAACGCATACACGAGCTCTTTTACAGCAAAAGGCGAACGGTAGCTGTTGTATGTGGCAATAAAGACAACAATATCACAATTGTTGATGTTGTCACATTTTGCGAAGGGCGCGACTCTTCTTCTCCATTTTGGCTGGTTATATAGCTAATATTCTGTTCGTCAAGAACCTTGCACAAGCCTTTTACCAACAGGGAATCTTCCTTGCTATGGCAAATATAAACATCTTTCTGGGGCATGATATAGTTTATGAGTTACTTGCAAAGGTACTAAGTAAACTCTTATTTACCAAGAAATACGAAGAAAAACATGTCTGGATCCAGGAATGTTGAGTTATTGAAGGCTAAAAGAAACCGGAGTGGCAAACTTCACACGCACGGTCTCACCGTTTTGCCTACCGGGAATCCAGCGTGGCATGGCTTTGATGACACGCTGCGCCTCTCTGTCAAGCGAAGGGTCTACGGAGCGGATTACGCGCACATCGCTGATAGAACCATCCTTCTCAATAATAAAGGTGCAGACAACGCGGCCCTGGATTCCATTTTCCTCAGCCACTGCGGGATAATTTACGTGGCTACTGATGTATTGGCTGAGCGCAGCATCACCGCCAGGGAACCGGGGCATCTGCTCCACCACTTCGTACACGCTGTCTTGGATAGGGCCTAAAGGTAATGACGCGCTACTCTCTGCCCTCTCGCGTAACACTCCTTCATGCAATGCATCAGCATCCGCATTGTCGGAAGCTTGCCCCCGATCATGGTCGCTTATGACATAGAATACGCCTATGATGACGGCTGTAACAGCCACTATGCCGAGTTTCTGAACATTCTTAGCCATACTTGCCTATTCATTTTAAAATAGTGTCACATTTACGCGGCAAAGATAGCAAATAACTGCCAAACCGCCAAATATTATCAAAAGATTATTATTTTCTTATGCATATTATTAGTGCTACTGCGACTACTCGTGCTACTGGTGCTACCAGTGCTACCGGAACACCGATGGAGAGAGGCGTTGTTTCTACGAGGGGGCTCCCCAAAGAAATAAGGCAGCCCCGCAGAAAAATAAGGCAGCCCCGCAGGAAGATAAGGGAGCCCCGCAGGAAGATAAGGGAGTCCCGCGGTAGTGGCAACACGGCACAAGGTACTACCAACAATCCCCTGACATTCAACATCTTACATTCCCCGGTAGCACCAGTAGCGCCAGTAGTTCCTCCTTTACATTATATATGTCTAATTGTCTAAATGTCTGTTGTCTGAAGCAGCGAACAGGATGTCGGCAGGCCGCAGGTGGGTGTAGCTGGCCAGAACATTATTATGGTGGAACACGGGGGTGGGCACGGGCTGTCCCTTGGCGTTGTACACCTGGCAGACCGACTCTGGCTGTGCAGAGCCCTCGCCAAGGAACTGTGTGTAGTGGAACTCATGGCCACGGAACTCACGCCCGAAGAGTTCGAAGGAGCGGTAGCCTAATGACAGGTGGCGGTGCTCGCGCCTGGCGCTGATGGTATATGGCAGCACGCCGCACATGGGGTATGCGCCGTCGGGGCCGTCATCGCTCTCTATGGCTTGGCAGAGATACATCATGCCGCCACACTCGGCCACAACCCGGCCGCCACGCTCCGCATAGCGCCTAATGGTCTCCCGGCAAGGTTCGTTGTCGCGCAGGGCTGCCAGATGCTTCTCCGGGTATCCGCCCGGCAGCAGAAGGAAGTCGGCATCGTCAAGGGCCGGCACGTCCTTCTCAGGGTCGAAGAAGCTTACATCGGGGCCAAGCAGGTCAATAGTCTCCTGGTAAATAAACGAGAACGACTCCGAGTTGCGGGCAATGATTGATTTGAGAGTGGAGGTGTGAGATTTGAGAATTGAGAATTCTTGCGTCCCTTTGGTAGCAAGCCAGCAGAGCTGGAGCGGAGAATTGAGAGTTGAGGTTTTCTCCGTGCTGAAGTCCAGTCCGAGGTAGCGGGAGCCAATCTCCAGGTCGGGATCGTTTGGCAGGCAGGCAAGGCAGGGCAGGCCGATGTCGTCGCACACTTGACGCAGCATGGCTTCATGGCGAGGGGAGCCAACACGGTTGAATATCACCCCGGCAAAGCTCACGTCGCTGCGGAAGTTAATGAAGCCACTCAGCAGAGCCGCCATGGAATAGGCTGCAGAGCGGGCATCGGCCACCAGTACCACCGGCAGCCCAAGGATGCGGGCCACCTCGTAGGCTGAGCCGCGCTCGCGGTCGTAGCCGTCGAAGAAGCCCATCATGCCTTCCACTATGCTCACATCGGCTCCAGCGGAGTAGTGGTTGAACAGCTGTCGGATATGTTCCGGCGAGGCCATGAAGGTGTCAAGGTTCACCGATGGCCGTCCGCACACCGTCTCGTGGAACTTGGTGTCTATATAGTCTGGTCCGCACTTGAAGGGCTGCACCTTAAGACCTTGGCTTACATAGCGGGTCATGAGGGCACGGCTCACGGTGGTCTTGCCCTGTCCACTCGAAGGGGCGGCTATGAGGAAAGACTTCATCCTATTTAGATTTGAGGGTTGAGATTTAGGATATGCCGAGCACTCTGGCGGCGTTACGGCTGGTGTGAAGGGCCAGCTCCTCCTCGCTGATGCCGTATGCCTGAGCCAGACGGCTGATGATATGTGTCACCAGCGCCGGCTCGTTGCGCTGTCCACGGCATGGCACGGGGGCCATATAGGGCGAGTCGGTCTCAAGCACAATCCTGTCAAGCGGCACCACGGCGGGCAACACCTGCGGCAGGTGGCTGCTCTTAAACGTGGACACGCCGCCTATGCCCAGCACGAAGCCCGGGAAGCGCAGCAGCTCCTCTGCCTCGCGCTCGTTGCCCGTGAAGCAGTGGAACACTCCGCCTGGCAACCGTCCCTCGTAGCGCCGCAGCAGGGCCACCATCTCATTCTGGGCCTTGCGGCAGTGAATCATCAGTGGCAGGCCCGTCTCTACGCTCCATTCCACCTGCTGTTCAAAGGCTTCAAGCTGCTCCTTCTCGAACTCCCGGCTCCAGTAAAAGTCAAGGCCAACCTCGCCGATGGAGAGTTGAGGTTTGAGAGTTGAGATGAGGAGTGAGTGGATAGCGTCGAGCTGCTCCTGCCAGTCGGCCTTCACCTCCTCCGGGTGCAGGCCCACCATGGGGTAGAGGAATCCCTTGTGCTCCTCGGCCAGCTGTAGAACCCTCTTCGACGACTCAAGATCAATGGCAGGCAGACCTATTGCCACGCAGCCAGCCTCGCGTGCCCGCTGGAGCACCTCGCTGCGGTCGGCATCAAACTCCTTGCCGTCTATGTGGGCATGGGTATCTATGTAGTTCAAAGTGATAAGTGATGAGTGAAATGATTACTAATACTTGCGGTTCACCATCTTGGCGGTGTACTGGCGGAGCTGTTCCTTTCTGTTGTCGTCAATGCTCACCTGCTGGAGCAACTCGCCGGCCTGCTGGAAGTACTGCTCTATCTTCTGCTCGCACAACGCCCTTATGCCTATGGCATCATACAGGCGGGTCACGGCGGCCACCTTCTCCTCGCGGTCGAACTGCTTGGCCTCTATCCAGCCTGTCAGCTCGCGGTGCTGAGCCTCGGTTGCCCTGTTCAGGGCGTTGATGAGCATATAGGTTTTCTTGTTCGAAGTAATGTCGCCGCCAATGGCCTTGCCAAACACGGCGGGGTCGCCATACACGTCAAGGAGGTCGTCCTGCAGCTGGAAGGCCAGGCCTATCTTCTCGCCGAAGCTATAGAGCAGGTCGCAGTCGCGTGGCGAGGCATCGGCCAGGACGGCTCCCGTCTTCAGCGCACAGGCCAGGAGCACGCTGGTCTTCAGGCGTATCATCTCTATATACTCCTGCTCCGTGACGTCAAGGCGCGTCTCGAAGTCAATGTCGAGCTGCTGTCCCTCGTCGATGAGCATGGCGGTCTCGGTGAACAGCGTCATCACCGGACCCTGATGGCGCTCGTCGCACTGCTGCATATAGTGGAAAGCCAGGAGCAGCATGGTGTCGCCGCTGAGTATGGCGGTGTTCTCGTTCCACTTGCGGTGTACGGTGGCGTGGCCACGGCGCATGTCGGCCCGGTCCATCAGGTCGTCGTGAAGTAAAGTGAAGTTATGGTAGGTCTCTATGCCCACAGCCTGCTTTATTATGGTTTCCGGGGCCTCACGGAACATGTTGTAGGCCAGCATCATGAGCACTGGCCTGATGCGCTTGCCGCCAAGCGACAACACATACCTCACCGGCTCGTAGAGCGACTGTGGCTGTCGCTGCCCTGTCACGGCCTCAAGGGCCACGTTTACCTTCTTCAGGAGTTCGTCGGGTGTGCATAAGCCCCCTGAGTCAGGGGGTTGGGGGTCTGAACGACCGGCATTGCCAAGGATAGATTCGTAAGCTTTCATGTTTATTATATTCTAAAGTTTAAACACTACGGGGATGCAGACCTTGGTGCGGCAGGGTTCTCCCTTGTCAATGCCGGGTGTCCAGCGGGGCATCATGCGGAGCACACGCAGCACCTCGTTGTCACACTGCGGGTGGAGCGAGGTAAGTATCTTCACGTCGGTTACCGAGCCGTCGCTGCCCACAATGAACTCTGCCACCACCCTGCCCTGCAGCTGCTGTTGCTGCACTGCCGGCGGGTACTTCAGGTTGCGCGTGAGCCACTTCATGAACTCCACGGGGCCTCCAGGGAACTGCGGCATCTCCTCCACCACGCGCAGGCTCACCACGTCATCATCGGGTGGCGGCGGGGCCTCCATCTCCACGTCGCCGTCAATCATCTCCATGTCGTCGGCAACATCAGTCTCAATGTCCTGTTCCTCCTGCAGGGGGTCTGGCTCCATCTCCTCCTCTTCCACCACCACGATATGTGTCTCCGGCTTGGGTTCTGCCATCGGGGCCAGCACCATCTCGTTCTCCTGCTGCAGCATGGGTGGCAGTTCAATCTCGCTTTCTATCTGGTCCAGCAGGAAGGGGTCTTCAAGGGGGTCGTCGGGGCTGATGGGATATTCCAGGGCAACGAAGAAGCACGCCACGGCAATGAGCAGCCCCGCCGCTATGCGGTAGGGACGGCTGCGCTCCAGGTCGGCTTTTCGGCTCTTCTTTATCTCCATTAGTATCTTGACAATTGAAAGTTGGCTGCAAAATTACAACAATTATATAAACAGGCCAAAAAAGGTTGTCTTTTTTTTAGATTTCTTGTATTACGGGGCAATAAGGTACAGGGGGAAATCTTCTCTAACAGCAAAATTATTCGGGCAATTATTTGTATAATAAAAAAATCATTATTACCTTTGCAAAGTCTAAGTGAGTAATAGAAAATTGAGACTCCTTCTCACCGCCGCCATATCTCTCCTGACCGTCCTGTCGTGGGGGCAGGACAGCCGCACAGTGCTAAACTTCCTGCGGCTGCCCGTCAGCGCCCATGTGGCAGCACTTGGCGGCGACAACATCACACTGCAGGAAGACGATGCCTCGCTGCTGTTCCATAACCCGGCACTGCTGATGGGAGTTACCGACGGCAGCCTGGGCCTTGACATCATGACCTACATGCAAGGCTCGGTGGCAGCGGCTGCCTCCTATTCGCAGCTGTGCGGCGGACGTGGCTCATGGGCCGTCAGCGGTCGCTTTGTTAACTACGGGGAGATGAAGGAGACTACCTATACCGGCGAGCAGACCGGCACCTTCTCGGCAAAGGACATCGCAGTGGGCGGCACCTTCGCCTACGACCTCACGGAGCATATCAGCGGCGGCATCACCGGGAAAGTGGTGACAAGCTATATAGGGCAGTACAACAGTCTGGCGGCTGCCGTAGACCTGGGCCTGTGCTACTACGACCCTGAGCGCGAATGGAGCATTGGCATAGTGGCACGCAATCTGGGCGGACAGCTCACTGCCTACGAGGACGACTTCGAACCCATGCCGCTGGACCTTCAGGTGGGCGTGAGCAAGCGCCTGGTTGGCTCGCCGCTGCGTTTCTCTGCCACATTGGTGCGCCTCAACGACTGGCAGTACGGCCTGGGCAAGCACCTCGTCATAGGGGCCGACCTGCTGCTGTCACAACAGTTCTACCTCTGTGCCGGCTACAACCCACTTCGGGCCCATGAGATGAAGATAACATCGGGCGACACGGAGAGCTCGCACGGCGCAGCCCTGAGCTTCGGAGGCGGTCTGCAGTTAGAACGTCTGAAGCTGCATGTGGCCTACTCACGCCTCCACGTCAGCTCGCCCTCGCTCGTTGCCAACATAGCGTTTACACTATAAACATAACTCATGATTACACAAGACCAACTGAAAGACATACTCGACCGCACCGACCAGCTGAAGCACTACCTGCATATTGACGAGCGCGAGGTGGAACTGGAGGAGGAACAGCTCCGCACACAGGCCCCCGACTTCTGGGAGGATGCCAAGCGCGCCGAGGAGCAGATGAAGAAAGTACGCGGCATAAAGCGCTGGATTGACGGCTACAAGGAGGTGCGCACCAAGGCCGACGAGCTGCAGCTTGCCTTCGACTTCTACCGCGAGGAGATGGTAAGCGAGCAGGAGGTGGACTCCGACTACGAGCAGGCCCTGCAAGCTATTGAGAACCTTGAGCTGATGAACATGCTGAGGCAGAAGGAAGACCCG
>JAFTAR010000141.1 GCA_017455495.1 Prevotella sp. | reverse complement strand
GGGCCCTCCCACCACCCCCATCGCGTTAGCGGCGGGCCCTGCCACCACTCCCCCCGCGTCAGCGGCGGGCCCTGCCACCACTCCCATCGCGTTAGCGATGGACCCTGCCACCACTCCCATCGCGTTAGCGATGGGCCCTGCCACCACTCCCATCGCGTTAGCGATGGGCCTTCTTCTGGTGCTTGTCATTAGTCTGGGCGCAGCAGCCCAGAACCCCATAGTACAGACATGGTACACCAGCGACCCGGCCCCCATGGTGGCCGGCGACCGCCTCTACGTCTACACCGGCCATGACGAGGACAACGCCGACTTCTGCTGGATGTACGAATGGCGGGCCTACTCCACCACCGACATGGTGAACTGGACCGACCACGGCACTCTGCTCAACCTCAACTCCTTCTCATGGGCCGACGACCGCGCCTGGGCAGCACAGTGCATAGAGCGCAACGGCAAGTTCTACTGGTACGTCTGCGCACACTCCAAGCTCACCAACGGCATGGCCATTGGAGTTGCCGTGGCCGACAGCCCTACTGGGCCTTTCCGCGATGCCCTTGGCCGTCCGCTCTATGACGATGGCTCGTGGGACAACATCGACCCCACCGTGTTCATTGACAACAACAACGGTGAGCTACAGGCCTGGCTCTTCTGGGGCAACCCAACCATACACTATGCCAAGCTCAACGAAGACATGCTTAGCTTCGACGGCGAGGTGAGCATTGTGAACCAGACCGTGGAGGGCTTCGGCTCGCCTAACTTCAGGGAGCGGCAGCGCGACGTAAGCTACGAGGACTGCTATACCGAGGGCCCGTGGATACTCCGCCGCGACATCACCACTCCCGCCGCGTCAGCGGCGGGCCTTGCCAAGAGAGCGGCGGGCCTTGCCAAGAAAGCGCAGCCTCTCTACTACCTGCTCTACGCTGCTGGAGGAGTTCCCGAGCACATTGCCTACAGCACCGCCCCGTCGTTTGAAGGTCCCTGGACCTATCGTGGCACCATCATGCCGCAGGAGGACACCCGCTCGTTTACCAACCACTGCGGCGTGGTTGACTACAAGGGCCACTCCTATTTCTTCTACCACACTGGCAAGCTGCCCGGCGGCGGAGGCTTCGGGCGCAGTGCTGCCGTGGAGGAGTTCACTTACAATGCCGACGGCACCTTCCCCACCATCCACCACACCGACGAGGGCGTAAGCCCCATCGGCACCCTCTCACCCTACCAGCGCGTGGAGGCAGAGACCATGGCCTTCAGCCTTGGCGTGCACACCGAGGCCAACGACCAGACGGGAGTCTTCGTAAGCGACATCCAGAACGGCGATTATATAAAGGTACGCGAGGTTGACTTCGGCCAGCAGTCGCCCGCCTCCTTCACAGCCACTGCTGCCTCGGCCCTGCAGGGCGGACGCATAGAGGTGCGCCTTGACAGCCTTGGTGGCCAGCAGGTGGCCCTCATGGAAGTGCCCCACACCGGCGGCTGGGAGCAGTGGCGCACGCTTAGCGCTCCCGTCCAGCAGCCCGTCACAGGCAAGCACGACGTATTCTTTGCCTTCACTGGCTACAAGGGCTGCAAGCTCTTCAACTTCGACTGGTGGAAATTCAACCAATAGTATCCTCTCCACCCTGCACCTTTCAAAACTCTATAATGCAGAAAGATGGTGCTACTGGTGCTATCGGTGCTACTGGAGCTACCAGCACTGGAGTCTTAATAGCCCCTTGAGCGAAAAAAAATTGTTGGAATGGGCAATTTTTGTGCATGTGGCAGTTCCCTATCGTGTTGCTGACGCAGGTCAGCTACACACAGGGGGCTGCCCTGCTTTCATAACCCAGCCCCAGAGATTCATAACCCAGCCCCGGAGATTTATAACCCAGCCCCGGAGATTTATAACCCAGCCCCCCACGATCATGGGGAGCCTCCGCATACCGGCGGTGCACCATGGTGCTACCGCTAACCTGTTGATTGTCAGCGGCCAGTAGCACCAGTAGCACCAGTAGCATTATTAGATAAATGTGGTGACAAATAATTTCGAAAAAGTGGCGCAGCTATGCTTTTGGCCTCATTTTGATATATTTTGCAACATATTGCAAAGCAGGGAAAAGAATAAAGCAGTACCTTTGTAATCAAATTACGTAATAAACCTAAAAAGAGGAACAAAGAAGATGAGAAAGATGTTTCTGCTCTTTGCACTGTTGAGTCTGGCCTTCAGTGCCTCGGCCCTTGAGAACCTTACCGTGAACGGCACCACCCGCACCATGATAGTCTATGCCCCGAGCGACCTGCCAGCCCATCCGGCACTTGTCATAGCCTGCCACGGCGCTAATCAGGACGCGGCCTACCTGCAAAGCCTGTCGAAGTGGGAAACCGTTGCCGACACCGCCAAGTTTGTCGTTGTCTATGCCAACGGCATAAACAAATACTGGGACATTGGAGGCAGCAGCGACCTCAACTTCATGCAGGCCATCATCGACAACATGCACCAGCGGTACAACATCAACCGCAACCGCGTCTACCTCACAGGATTCTCCATGGGAGGCATGTTCACATACTATGCAGCATCGCACATGGCCGACAAGATAGCAGCCTTCGCACCAGTGAGCGGCTACCTGATGGGCGGCCCCAACGCCACGTCAAGCCGCCCCGTGCCCATACTCCACACCCACGGCACTGCCGACGATGTTTGTGTGTACAGCAGCGTGCAGCAGCATATTGATGCCTGGGTGAGGTTCAACGGGTGCAACACCACACCAGAGGTCATCAAGCCCTATCCTGCCTACAAACCCGGCTCACCGGCTGAGATGAAACGCTACAAGGGTGGTAGGAACGGTGTCGAGGTGGCCCTTCTCACCCTGGCCGACAAAGGACACTGGTGGTCGATGGACCCCGTGCAGGCACTGACGTCGGAGGAGGTGTGGAACTTCTGCAAACGCTATACTCTGGGGGCCGATGCTCCCGAGGTGACAGCCATAACGCCCGAAAACCTGTCGTTCGACATGCTGCCTGAGCGCGACAATACCTTTACCGTCAGCTTCAGTGACAGCATTGACTGCTCTAAGGTGAAGGCCTCGCTGAAATCAGCCTCAGCCATCATCACACTCAATGTTCAGGACGAGGACTTCCAGCCCACGGTGACTTTCAGACTACCCGCCAATGCCACTGTGGCCGACGGAGAATACACCCTTACCGTGAGCAACGCCGTAACCAAGGCCGGGGGAACGATGGAGAGCGCCACATTCACCTATATCTATGGCATTCAGGAGGTTGGCGAGACGCTGACCCTCGACACTCTCTACGCAAGCAACTGGATGGCAGAGCGTGAGGCAGTTGGCGAAGGAATCCCCACTGGCTGGCGGCGCATAAACACCAAATCCGATGGCACCACAGAGACATTGAAAGGTCCTGCTGCCAATTGCACCGGTGTGCGCATGAAGTATTTCGTGCCCGGCGGTGACTTCAATGCCGGCTTCTATCTCAGTGCCCGCGAAAACCAGTCGTGTGCACTGCAGTACGGCTTCATCAGCGGTCACATGCTGAAGCTGAAGGCCGGGCGCTACCGTGCCTCGTTCAAGTCAACCTACTGGAGCGAGGGGGCACTCACAGCCAGGGCCACCTTCGACTTCAAGGTAATGTCGGGAGCTTCCACGTCGGTGTTCACCGCCAGCTCGCTCGCTTCTACCGGCACGATGAAGGAGAGCACGGAGCAGCAGGTGACAGGTTCGCAGGCACACACCTGCGACTTCACCATCAGCAAGGAAGCCTACTATGCCCTGAGTTTCACCATGTCATCGGGCTGGAACAGCGTCATCCTTGGCGACGTTATGCTGACCACTCAGCCATCCGTCGTGGAGACCTATAAGGGCACGTTCTACAGAACCCTTCTGGCAGCGAGGAAGACCCTTGCCGGACATGAGGACAGCGATGCCGGCAAAGCCCTTCAAACCGTCATTGACAGCTATGCCAGCTTCGCCAGCACGTCGCCTACGGCCTACACCGCCGCCACCCTGGCATTGCAGCAGGCCATAGAAGCCTTTCAGCAGTCAGAGTGGTCAGCGGTTTCCCCGCTGACAACGCCCAGTAGTATTCACAACTCGGAGTACTACGACCTGCAGGGCCGCCGCCTCGGCACTTGCCTCCCCGCACGTGGCATTTACATAAAAGACGGCCGCAAGCATGTCATTAGGTAAAAGGATTATTACAATGAAGAGACTACTGCTCATCATCTGTGCTGTGACGGCAATCCTGTCAGTTCACGCCCAGTCTTTTTGCATATCAGAAAGAGGAAAAGCTGCTCCGATAGCTGTTGACAATCAGGACTGGCCGGGAGTAATTCGTGCCGCCGGCGACCTGGCCGACGACATCCGCAAGGTAACAGGCACAGCAAGCAGAGTGGTCAGCGGTTCCACCGCTGACACTGCCTCCATCATCGTAGGCACCATAGGCAAGAGCCGCATCATAGACCGCCTTGTAAGGCAGCGGAAGCTCAACGTGAGCCAGGTGCGCGGACGGTGGGAGTCGTTTGTCATTGATGTCATTGACGGCAACCTCGTCATTGCGGGCAGCGACAAGCGCGGCACCATCTACGGCATCTACACCGTCAGCGAGCACATCGGCGTGTCGCCCTGGTACTGGTGGGCCGACGTGCCGGTCATGCATAAGAGCGAGCTTTACTGGACGGCAGGCCGCTTCGTACAGCCATCGCCAAAGGTGAAGTACCGTGGCATCTTTATAAACGACGAGTGGCCCTCGTTTGGCAGTTGGGCCACTGAGCACTTCGGCGGAGTGAACTCCAGGATGTACGCCCACATGTTTGAGTTGCTTCTCAGGCTCAAGGCCAACTACTTGTGGCCCGCCATGTGGGACAGCCGCTTCAATGAGGACGACCCTGAGAGTCCAAGACTGGCCGACGAGTATGGCATCGTAATGGGCACCAGTCACCACGAGCCAATGATGCGGGCGCACAAGGAATACGTATATCGCAAGGACTCCATCGGCCCCTGGGACTACTCTGTGAACAAAGAGCGGCTGGACCGTTTCTTCCTTGAGGGCTTGCAGCGCAACCGTGCCTATGAGAACCTCGTCACCATAGGCATGCGCGGCGACGGCGACGTGGCCATGGGGCGCGGCGATGACGCAGACAACATGAACACGCTGAGAGACGTTATCAAGGGGCAGCGGCGTATTATTAAGAATGTATACGGGCGCGAGGACGGCGTGCCGCAGCTCTGGGCCATCTTCACCGAAGTGCAGCGCTATTACGATGCCGGGTTCACTGTGCCCGACGATGTGACGCTGCTGCTCTGCGACAACAACTGGGGATACATTCGCCGCATAGGCCGCGACTTCGAGCGCCGCCGCAAAGGAGGCCTTGGCCTGTACTACCACATCGACATGAACGGCGGACCCTGGAACGACCGTTGGGTGAACACCACCACCCTGCCCAAGCTGCGCGAACAGCTCAGCCTGGCCTACCAGACGGGCATAGACCGCATTTGGATAATCAACGTGGGCGACCTAAAGCCCAAGGAGGTGCCCATCGACTTCATCATGCACTACGCCTGGAACCCCGATGCCATCCAGCCCGGCGACGAGCAGCAGTGGCTCGAGGCCTTCACAAACAGTGTGTTTGGCGGTTTTGCCGCCAAAGAGGCTGCCGACCTCATCTCCAAATACACCAAGTACAATCTCTGGCGAAAGGCCGAGGCACAGGTGCCCGGCATTTTCAACATGGAGGAGATGGCCATGACCGACAGCCTCTGGCTCAGCCTTGCAGCACGTGCCGAGGCACTCCGCACAAAGATTCCCGCCGAGGCCCAGGATGCCTACTACCAGCTGGTGTACTACCCCGTAGTGGCAAGTGCCGGCGTGGCCCTGCTCTACAATGCCGCCACCCGTGGCAACGCGCCCCTTGTTGGTCAGCTGATGGCCCGCGACCGCCAGCTAAGCGACTACTACCATCAGATAGCAGGCGGCAAATGGAACAAGATGATGCAGGACAAGCATATTGGCTACACACAGTGGTCAATGCCTCAGGACAATACAGACCCCACAACACTAAACTTCAACACAGGCCACGCCATGCAAGAGCAGCCAGCCACCAACGAATACAGCATCCCCGCCTGGCAGTTCGCGCGGAAGACCGATGGCCAGGGAGCATCGTGGCTGTTCCTGCCCGACCTTGGGCGAGGCCGTGGCTGCATGGGCAGCAGCAACGTTCTGGCACAGAACAGCGGTGCCGTATTAGAGTATGACATAGATAATGGTCAATGGTCAATGGCCAATGGCCAATGTTCCGTAGCCATCGGCATACTGCCAACACAGGACATCTATCCGGCGAGAGGCCTGCGTATAGGTGTTCAAATTGACAACCAGCCCATGCAGACCATTGATGCCCGCAGGGGACTGGTAGACACTTTCTCTGAATACAACCCTCAGAACCTGGCACGCTCAAATGTGCTAACGCCCCTGCCACCACACAGCCGCCTGGCTTTAAGCGGATTCTGGAATGGCCGTCAGCTGCCCCGTCGCGACGAGGTGTTCGACAATATTCGCTGGCTTGACGCCACCTTCACGATAGAAAACACTCCAAATGTCCGCCACACGCTGAAGATCATCATGATTGACCCGGAAGTAGTGGTGGAGCAGATTGTCATAAACCCCGACAACAACCACTACAGCTACTTCGGCAATTACAGATAAAACACAAAAGCACTAAACAAACATAAACATAAGAATAAAAATGACGAGAACCCTATTAGCTGCAACCCTGATGCTGGTCACCACCAGTATGCAAGCAGCAGAGAAAACCTTTGAGAGCCCCGACGGGCAGATAGTAGTGACAGTGAACGACGAAGGCAGCAAGCCTACGTACAAGGTTTCGCTACAGGGCCAGACGGTGCTTGAGCCGTCGCCCCTGGGCGTCAGCGCCAACTATGCCAACCTCACCGAGCAGCTTGCCATGACCAACTGCCAGGTGAACACCGTCACCGACGAATATGTGCTTAGAACCTGGAAGCAGAGCCACATAAACTATCAGGCCACCGAGGCCGTATGCCAGTTCAGCCAGGGCGACTGGCACGCCATGGACATCATCTTCCGCGTAAGCAACCGCGATGTGGCCTTCCGATATAAGCTGTACCCGAAACCTGCACGCGGAGGCAACACCCTTGTCGGTGTAATAAACGGCGAGGCCAGCGGGTTCGTGCTTCCTGAAGGCACCACGACATTCCTCTGCCCGCAGTCCACACCCATGACAGGCTTTGCCCGCACGGCCCCCTCCTACGAGACCAACTACACCCTTGACGACCAGATGGGCAAGAACGGCTGGGGTGCCGGCTACACATTCCCCTGCCTGTTCAAAGCTCCTCTTACTACTCCCACCTCACTTGTGGAGGGGAGTGGTGAGAGCATCTGGCTGCTCATCAGCGAGACAGGCACCGACGGCAGCTACGTTGGCTACCGGCTTCTCAACAATGGCGGGGCCAACTACAGCATTGGCTTCCCTCAGGAGGGCGAGATGAACGGCCAGGGCAGCACCTCGGCCGCTGTCAGCCTGCCCTTCGAGACGCCCTGGCGCACCATGACCATGGGCACCACTCTGGCACCTATCGTGGAGAGCACCGTGGCCAACGACCTGGTGAAGCCCAAGTATCAGGCCTCAAAGGACTATACCTACGGCAAGGGTTCGTGGAGCTGGATTATAGGCATGGACCGCAGCTGCAACTTCGACGAGCAGAAGCGCTACATTGACTTCTCGGCTGCCATGGGCTGGCGCTCGGTGCTGATAGATGCCCTATGGGACACCCAGATAGGCTATGAGAGGATGGAGGAGCTTGCCCGCTATGCACAGAGCCGTGGCGTGGGCCTCTTCCTGTGGTACAACAGCAACGGCTCGTGGAACGATGCCCCGCAGACACCGCGCCACAAGATGGACCGCAGCACCGCGCGCCGCCAGGAGATGGCATGGATGCAGCGCAACGGCATACTGGGCATCAAGGTGGACTTCTTCGGCGGTGACAAGCAGCCCATGATGCAACTCTACGAGGACATACTCACCGATGCCAACGAGTTTGGCCTGCAGGTAATATTCCACGGCTGCACACTGCCGCGAGGCTGGGAGCGCATGTATCCCAACTACGTAGCCTCGGAGGCTGTCCTCGCCTCGGAGAACCTGCACTTCGGCCAGGGCATGTGCGATGCCGAGGCAAAGAATGCCTGCACGCATACCTTCATCCGCAACGTTGCCGCCTCTATGGACTTCGGCGGCAGCACGCTGAACAAGCACTACAGTGCCGACAACCAGCGCGGAACTATACGCCGCACCAGCGATGTCTTCGCCCTGGCCACCGCCGTGTTGTTCCAAAGCAGCGTGCAGCACTTCGCCATGGCACCCAACAACCTGCAGGATGCCCCCGGATGGGCTGTTGAGTTCATGAAGAACGTGCCTACACAGTGGGACGAAGTGCGCTTCCTTGACGGCTACCCCGGCCGCTATGCCATCATGGCCCGCCGCAGCGGACAGAAATGGTACATTGCCGGCATCAACGCACAGGACGAACCCGTGAAGACTAAGCTCGACCTGAGCACCTTCTTCACAAAGGGCACCCAGATTGCCGCCTACAGCGACGATGCCAGCCTGAACGGCAGTGTGAAGACATCCGTCCTCAAGAATCTGCGCTATGCCATAAACGTTCCTCTGAACGGTGCCTTCCTAATAGTGGGCGATGCCAGCAACAACCTACAAAACTAACGTCCTTAACTCCTTTAACTCCTCATGAAAAAAATATCCTTACTTCTTACCTCTATGCTGACGGCGGCGTTGGCTATGGCCCAGAATCCCTACCTGCCCCTGTGGGAGCACCTGCCCGACGGCGAGCCCCGCGTGTTTGAAGACCCCGACCAGCCCGGCAAACTGCGTGCCTACATCATTGGCTCGCACGATGTACACTACGATAAGTACTGCGGCAACGACATACGCATGTGGTCGGCACCCGTTGAGGACCTCACGCAGTGGCGCGACGAAGGCCCCATCTTCTCCTGGTTCGTTGGCGGACAATGGGACACCATGTTTGCCCCCGACCTCGTGGAGACCGTAGACCGCGCCACCGGCAAGAAGACCTACTGGCTCTACCCCCACAGCCGTGGCTGGCGCCGCGTGGCCATGGTGTGCAAGGGCGACCGCCCCGACGGCCCCTTCACCCCCGTGAACCTCACAGCCGACGGCTCTATGTGCCTGCCCGGCTCGCTCATCGACTTCGACCCCTCGGTGTTCATTGAGCCGGTGAACAACCGTCGCGACCCCGACTACCAGACGGGCTACCGTGCCTACGTGTTCTACGGTTTCCAGCACTCCACGGCCTGCGAGCTTGACCAGCAGACCATGTACTCCATGCGGCCAGGCACTGAGCTGCACGACTACTTCATTCCCGCCTCCAGAAGCTACGGCGTGGTGCGCGACCCCGAGGGCACACAGTATCCTGCCCTCTACAGCGGCCAGAACCCCGGCGACTTCAACTTCTTCGAGGCTTCAAGCATACGCCAGGTGGGCAACAAGTATGTCATGGTGTTCTCTGGCTACTCCGGCCCCGACTACGGCCTCGGCTCCACCAACTCTGCCCTGCGCTATGCCTACGGCGACTCGCCCTTAGGCCCTTGGCGCTCTGGCGGCGTGCTGGTTGACTCCCGCGGCGTGGTGCCCAACGAGGACGGCTCGCACCTCACCACCACCAATGCCGGCCACAACACCCACGGCTCGCTGCAGCAGATAAACGGCCAGTGGTACGTGTTCTACCACCGTCCGCCACGCGGCTTCGGCTTTGCACGCCAGGCCATGGTGGCCCCGGTGAAGATAGAGTGGGACCGCAAAGCGGTGGCCAAGGGCGGACAGGTGCGCATCACAGCCTACGACCCCTTCGCCCAGGACGAGCGCTGGACGGCAAGCGCCACAGACGGCATGGTATACACCGGTGCCGAGGTTACCAGCGAGGGCTTCAACATCTTCGGTCTGCCTCCCTACGCCCACTATTCTGCCGGCATAGCCTGCTACATGGCAGGACCCAACAGCGGTCAGTACATGCAGGACAACCACGACGTGTGGAACAACTCCATGGACCTGGCCGGCCTGCAGAACGGCAGCATCATAGGCTTCAAATACTTCGGCTTTGGCGGTCTGCCTCAGGACTCAAAGGGCATCAGAGCCTTTGAGGGAGCCAAAAACGGCGACGGAACAACGCTAAACGTACAGCTTACTCCCAGCGGCAATGGCGCCTTCAGAATCCACGTCATGCTCGACGGGCCCTACGCCAACAGCACTTGGAACGGACAGGAGATAGGCGTTATTGACATTCCTGCTAATGCGGCTCCCAAGGTGCCGCATGCCTACAGCGTCAGGGTGCCCGCCGTAGAGGGCCTCACAGGCAAGCATGCCATTTACCTCGTGGTGGAAGGGCCTGAAGTGGAACAGCCGCAGCAGCCGCAAGGACCTCAGCACGGACGGCCACAGCAGCCCCAGCGCCCGCATGGTCTGTGCGACCTCCACGGCCTTGGCTTCTCCAAGGCAGGCGCTACATTCCAGTGGCCCCAGGTGCCGCGGGTTATCATTGAGGTTGACGGCAAGACACTGAGAATGCCAGAGACACCGCTCTTCGCCACCAACCAGAACGGACTCATGGAAGCCTCTACCTACCAGCTCTACGCCCCGTTCACTGAAAGCTCAACACTGCAGGCAAGGTCGGACAACAGCGACGTGACATTCTATGTTAGCTCTATCGTCAGCGGCCGCGCCACGGTGAAGGCCACCTACAACGGCAAGACAAAGACTTTCCTGATAAACTAAAATCCTATAGACATGAAAAAACTTCGAATACTATTGTCAGCCATGCTACTGCTATCCACTGCAACCATGAAGGCTGAAGTTGACCCTAACTTCTACATCTTCCTGTGCTTCGGGCAGTCGAACATGGAGGGTGCCGCCCGCCCTGAGGCTCAGGACCTGGTTAGTCCCGGCCCGCGCTTCCTGCTGATGCCCGCCGTAGACGATGCCCAGCGCGGTCGCCGGATGGGCGAGTGGTGCGAGGCCACCCCACCCCTCTGCCGGCCTAACACCGGCCTCACCCCTGCCGACTGGTTCGGACGCACACTCGTGGCCTCGCTGCCCGAAAACATAAAGGTGGGAGTAATCCATGTCGCCATAGGAGGCATCAAGATACAGGGCTTCCTGCCAGACAGCATTGCCCAGTACGTGCAGACGGCCCCGCAGTGGATGAAAGGCATGCTTGAAGCCTACGGCAACAACCCCTACGAGCGACTTATCACCTTGGCGCGCAAGGCACAGCAGGACGGCATCATCAAGGGAGTGCTGATGCACCAGGGCGAGTCGAACACCAGCGACCCGCAGTGGGCAGGCATGGTGCAGCGGGTGTACGACAATATTCTTGGCGACCTGCAGCTGAAGCCCGAGGAGGTGCCCCTCTTCGCCGGAAACATTGTGCAGGCTGGAGGCCAGGGGGTGTGCATAGACTGCAAGAGGCAGATTGACGAACTGCCGCAGACCATCCACACCTGTCAGGTCATCTCGTCCGACGGCTGTACCAACGGCCCCGACAAGCTCCACTTCGACGCTGCCGGCTATCGCGAGCTGGGCTGCCGCTACGGCGAGACCGTGGCCCGCTTCCTTGGCTTTGAGCCAAGGCGCCCGGCAGGACTCTCAACCCTCAACTCTCAAATCTCAACTCTTCAGGTGCCTGCCGATGCCGTGACAGCCGAGACAACCGTGCCCGGCAACGAGTTTCCAAAGGTTGACAGCCAGCGCCGTGCCTACTTCCGCGTCAGCGCCCCTCAGGCTCAGAGCGTACAGGTGGACATCTGCGGAAAAAAGTACGACATGCAGCGCGATGGCGAAGGCCAGTGGTGGGCTGTCACCGCCCCCCTCGTTGTGGGCTTCCACTACTACTTCATCAACATCGGCGGCATGAACTTCATTGACCCCTCTACCGAGACCTTCTTCGGATGCAACCGCGAGGCCGGAGGCATAGAGATTCCCGAAGGCCCGGAGGGCAACTACTACCGTCCGCAGCAGGGAGTGCCCCACGGACAGGTGCGCAGCATCTACTATCCGGCGGCCCACGATGCAAGCGCAAGTGGTCAATCGCCAAATAGTCAAATAGTCTGGCGTCACGCCATGGTATACACCCCAGCAGACTACGAGAAGGGCAAGAAGCGCTACCCGGTGCTATACCTGCAGCACGGCATGGGCGAGGACGAGACGGGCTGGAGCCGTCAGGGCCGTATGCAGCACATCATGGACAACCTCATTGCCAGTGGCGAGGCCGTGCCCATGATAGTGGTCATGGAGAGCGGCGACATAAAGGCTCCCTTCCGCGGAGGCAACAACCGCCAGGGTTTCAGCGACTACGGGGCATCGTTCTATCCCATCCTGCTCAATGACCTGATACCATATATTGACAGCAACTTCCGCACACGTGCCGACCGCGAGCACCGCGCCATGGCCGGACTGTCGTGGGGAGGCCACCAGACGTTCGACGTGGTGCTGCAGAACATGGACAAGTTTGCATGGATGGGAGCCTTCAGCGGAGCCATCTTCGGCCTTGATACCGACACGGCCTACGACGGCGTGTTCACTCGTCCCGATGAGTTCAACCGCCGCATGCACCTGCTCTTCCTGAGCTGCGGCTCCGAGGAGAACTTCGGCACTGAGGCCCTTGCCAACTCTATCCGCAGTCACGGCATCAACGTGGAGTACTACGTCATGGAGGGCACCCACCACGAGTGGCTCACCTGGCGCCGCAGTCTCCGCCACTTCCTGCCTCTGCTGTTCAAGTAGCCAGGCAATATATAGAAAAAAAGTCCAAATCGCTTGGAGGTCACTGTTTTTGTTAGTACCTTTGCAGCCAAGATGAAATACTATCTCATAGCAGGGGAAGCAAGCGGTGACCTCCATGCGTCGCAGCTGATGCTGGCACTGAAGGAGCTGGACGGCGACGCGCAGTTCCGCTTTTACGGCGGCGACCAGATGCAGGCCGCCGGCGGCACTCTGGTGAAGCACTACCGCGAGCTGGCCTACATGGGCTTCATCCCAGTGCTGATGCACCTGCACACAATTCTTGGAAACATGCGCCGCGCAAAGAAGGACATAGCCCAGTGGAGACCCGACGTGGTGATTCTTGTGGACTATCCTGGCTTCAACCTCAGCATTGCAAAGTATGTAAGGAAGAAGGCACTTGCTCCCGTCTACTACTACATTTCCCCGAAGATATGGGCATGGAAGGAATATAGGATAAAGAACATCAAGCGCGACATCAGCGAGCTGTTCTCCATCCTGCCCTTTGAGGTGGAGTTTTTTGAGAAGAAGCACCACTACCCCATACACTATGTAGGCAACCCCACGATGGACGAGGTGAGCCGCTATCTTGACAGCGTGAAGGAGACGGGCGGTGAAGCTGCCTCTCTGCCTTTCAGCAGCGAGCGCAAGGTGATAGCGCTGCTGGCCGGCAGCCGCCGCCAGGAGATAAACGACAACCTGCCCGCCATGATAAGCGTGTCGCGCAAGTTTCCGCAGTACCAGTTTGTAGTGGCCGGAGCACCCGGCATAGAGGCAGAATACTATGACAGGTTTCTTGCAGGTACCGAAGTGAAGCTTGTGCACAACCGGACCTACGCCCTGCTGCACCATTCTCACGCAGCCCTTGTAACCAGCGGCACAGCTACTCTTGAGACCGCCCTCTTTGGCGTGCCGCAGGTAGTGTGCTACGAAACCATGTTGCCGCGCCTTGTGGGCTGGCTGCGCAAGAAAGTGCTGAAGGTGAAGTATGTATCGCTGGTGAACCTCATTGCCGACCGCGAGGTAGTGCGCGAGCTGGTGGCCGACTCGTTTTCCGAGGCCAACATCAAGCGCGAACTGGAAGCAGTGCTGGAGGGGCCTGCCCGCGAAGCCATGCTACAGGGCTACAGGGAGGTGCACAAACGATTAGGGCAGCAGAATGCACCGCATAATGCCGCCCGTATCATTACAGAACTGCTGAAAAAATAAGAGAGTTGGTCAGTCGCTCTTCTTGCTGTAGCGGTACTCGCTGGGCGACATGCCGAGGTGCTTCCTGACGTATGATCCGAAGTGGCTCATGTTCGAGAAGCCCATGCGTGCCGAAATCTCCTTTATGCTCAGCTCTGTGCCGCGCAGGTAGTACCTTATTTCCTCCACCGTGTATTGCGCCACCCACTCCGATGCCGTCTTGTTGGAATACTTCAGGCACAGCATGGTGAGGTATTTTGGCGTGATGGCCAGCAGTCCGGCATAGTGGGTGATGGGCAGCCGCTTTGTCTCGCTTGAGGAAACGAGGCTTAGGAAGCGGTTGAAGAGCACCTTGCCCTGTGACAGCTTCTGCTCACGCGGCAGGCCGCGGTCGGACTCTATCATGTAGCACAGCTCCAAGAGGAAAGCCCGCAGCAGGGCCATCAGTATGCCGTAAGGAGCTGAGGGCGCATCGTTCTGCAGCTTTGAGCGTATCAGGGAGAAATAAAGTCCGAAGTCCTCCCTGCATGCCTTTGTCATTGCTACTGAGAACTGCTGGTTAACGTAGACCATCTGGTGCCACACATTTGTCTTGTCGCGCATCAAGGCCCGCACCAGGTGGTCGCTGATGCACATCACCATGCATTCGAAATCCTGTGAATGCTCATGGCATACTACTTTGGTCTTTGGCGGACAGATGAAGATGGTTCCTGCCGTAACAGCTATGTCATTCCCATTGACAAACATGTTCTGCTCTCCCCTGACGCAGGCAGCAATGAGAGTTGTCTCTTCTCCAAGGGGATATAGGGGTGTAAGGTCATGCACACTATCGAACACCAATGCATCGCCCTCGCTGAAGTCAACGACGAAATTGCCTAATTCGATGAATCGCACTTGGTCTTTTTTAGTTATGTAGGCCATAGGCATCAATTAATAAGTGTGCAAAAATAGTTATTTTATTTTACATATCGCTTATCAAATGGAGAAAAATCTGTCTATTATTACCACTGCTTCCGTTTTTATGTGCATTTTGTGACTTTTTGACTACTCTTTCCCGCCGGAATGAGTCTTTATGCCAGCAAAAAGGCACGCACAGTTAATCATATTCCGACACCTGGCGCTCCCCTCTGAGCACTGCGAGCGCATTGAGAGCCAGGGCCTCCATCTCGTCCTCTCCAGGGAAGCAATATACCGGGGCCACCCACTCTATGCGCTGCCGCAGAGTGCTGATGACATACTCCGAACGGGCCAGTCCTCCGGTGAGCAGAATGGCATCCACCTTTCCGCAGAGCACTGCGCCAAGGCCGCAGATGTTCTTTGCGACATGGTATATCATAGCGTCAAGGATAAGTTTGGCGTGGGTGTCGCCATAGTCGCGTATGCGCTCCTCTATCTCCTTTACGTTGGCAGTGCCGAGGTGTGCGTTTAGTCCGGCCTTGCCGGCTATTCTCTTCAGCAGCTGCTTCTCGGTGTACTTCCCGCTGAAGCACAGGCGTATGAGGTCGCTGGCAGGCAGGCTTCCGGCACGCTCCGGCGAGAACGGTCCCTCGCCGTCGAGGGCGTTGTTGGCATCAATGGCCCGCCCGTGGTCGTGGGCCGCCACGCTGATGCCTCCGCCGAGGTGGCAGATGATGAGGTTCAGGTCTTCGTAGCTGCGCCCTATCTCCTGCGCAAAGCGGCGCGCGATGGCTTTCTGGTTGAGGGCGTGCCAGATGCAGATGCGGTTCATCAGCGGCGAACCGCTTATGCGGGCGTAGTCGTTGAGTTCGTCAACGACGCCGGGATCGGCTATGAACGAGCGGCAGTGGGGTATCTGCGAGGCTATGTCGTGGGCAATGAGGCAACCAAGGTTGCAGGCATGGTTGTGGAGGGCTATGCCCGAATGGGTGTCGTCGAGCATCTTCTGGTTTATCTCGTACACGCCGCCGGCGATGGGCTTCACCAGTCCGCCGCGGCCAATGACGGCATCAAACTCCAAAGGCACGCCGACGCGCTTAAGTTCGTCGAGCACCAGCTGCTTGCGGTAGCCGAACTGCTCTATTACATCGTCGAAGCGGGCCAGCTCTTCGCCTGAGTGGCTGATGCTGCGAAGCACCAGTGGCTTTTCGTCCTCATAGACAGCCATCTTTGTAGAAGTGGAACCGGGATTTATTACAAGGATTAGCATGGATTAGGTTAGTAGTCTTAATACATTATTAATATGTACGTGCGTAGTATATGCCCACAAAGATACGAAAAACATGCCAATGCGCCTGCCGTTTAAAAAACTTTAACACGGAAAAATGTTTCCTGCATTGTGCTATGTCAGGCATAATAAGTAATTTTGCACCGCAGTAGCAATGATAGAATCAAGCAATAGCAATACAGGGATGCAGGCCAAGGAGCGTTGGTGGGACAACGTCTGGGCCTCGTTCATCTTCTTCACCCGCCTGCCGCTGTGGCGTGTCCACCAGCCTCCGCGGCAGTGCTACCGGGCCGTGGTAGAGCACTGGCCCTTAGTGGGCTGGCTCACTGGCGGTGTCGCCGGCGGCGTGCTTTATGGCAGCAGTCTGATGATGCCCTACGCCGTGGCTGTGGTGATGGCCCTTGTGGCAAGGACGCTGCTCACCGGGGCGCTCCACGAGGACGGCCTGGCCGACTTCTTCGACGGCTTTGGCGGTGGCGGCAGCGACAGGCAGCGGGTGCTCGCCATAATGAAGGACTCCCACATAGGCACTTACGGCGTGCTGGGCCTCGTGTTCTACGAGCTGCTGCTCTTTGCCACGCTGTGGTCCATGCCGCCCCTTGTGGCTGCCATGACCATTGTTGCTGCCGACCCCTTTGCAAAGATGATAACGGCGCAGCTGGTGATGATGATGCCCTACGCCCGCACAGAACAGGAGGCCAAGTCGCGCATGGTGTACCGCCGCATGGACACCTGGGCGGGCATAAGCCTGGCACTGCAGGGGCTGCCGCCCGTAGCCGCCTTCATCTGGCTCACGGGAGTAAACTGGCAGGTGGTGATAATAGTGCCTTGCCTTGTGATGTACTTCCTCTACCTGTTTATCTGGAGAAGGCTGCGGGGCTACACCGGCGACTGCTGCGGAGCGGTATGCCTGCTGGTGGAGCTTGCCCTATGCCTGGCTGTTTGTTCACAGAATATAGAATTGCCTATATGAGTAAGATTATCCTTGTGACAGGCGGACAGCGCTCTGGCAAGAGCCGCTATGCCGAACAGCTGGCGCTGAGCCTTGCCGCCAACCCCGTCTATATGGCCACGGCCCATGTGTGGGACGAGGAGTTTGCCCACCGCGTGAAGCTTCACCAGCAGCGGCGCGGCCCGCAGTGGACGGTGATAGAGGAGGAGATGCACCTTAGCCGTCACGACATGACAGGCCGCGTGGTGCTGATAGACTGCGTCACGCTGTGGCTCACCAACTACATCTGTCACCCGGACTTTGCCAGCCAGGGCGAAGGAGGGGTGCCCGACACGGGGCGCATTCTGGAGGCGGCAAAGAAAGAGTTTGATGACTTCACCTCTGCCTCTGATGCCACCTATATCTTCGTAACAAACGAGATTGGCATGGGGGGCGTAAGTGAGAACGCGCTGCAGCGGTGCTTTGCCGACCTGCAAGGCTGGATGAACCAATACATAGCGGAGCGTGCCGACTCAGTGACGCTGATGGTGAGTGGCATTCCGGTGCGTATAGTTTAGAGTGTAAGTTTATTGTGTAGAGTTTGCTACCGCATATCTGCCATATTTTAGATAACAACAAAGATGTTTTTCAACATACAGCCACTTGACTTGTCGTTGCGCAAGGCAGTGCAGGACAAGATAGACAACCTGAACAAGCCCAAAGGCTCGTTGGGGCGGTTGGAGGAGCTGGCCATGCAGGTATGCCTGGTGCAGCAGACGTTGACGCCGTCGCTCAGCCACCCATGCCACCTGCTGCTTGGCGGCGACCACGGCATTGAGCGCGAGGGCGTCAGCGTGAGCCCGAGGGAGGTGACGTGGCAGCAGATGCTGAACTTCACTCGCGGCGGAGGCGGCGTGAACATGTTCTGCCGCCAGCATGGCTTCAAGCTGCGCATAGTAGACGTGGGCGTGGACTATGACTTCAGCGGCTGCCCCGGCATCATTGACCGCAAAATAGCTCGCGGCACGCGCAACTTCCTTCATGAGGCCGCCATGACTGCTGAAGAGTTCGACAGGACTATGAAGGTGGGCGCCGACCTCGTGGACGACTGTGCCCAAGAGGGCTGCCAAGTGCTGTGCATAGGGGAGATGGGCATTGCCAACACATCGCCGTCGTCCATCTGGATGCACCTCTTGGGCGGCGTGCCCTTAGAAGAATGCATCGGCGCGGGGGCTGGCCTTGACAAGCCTGGAATAAGCCACAAGCACGAAGTGCTGAGGCAGTCCGTCAATAACTTCCTTGCCCACTGTACGAAGCCAACGACGGAAGACACGCTGCGTTACTTCGGAGGCTACGAGATGGTGGCTGCCATAGGAGCCATGCTGCGTGCTGCCGAGAAACGCATACTGACACTTGTCGACGGGTTCATCATGACGGCCTGTGCCATGGCGGCGGTTTCACTTCACCCTGAGTCCAAGGACTTCATGGTGTTCACCCACGAGGGCGATGAGAGCGGGCACAGGCGCATGCTGAGATGTCTTGAGGCAAAGCCGCTGATAAGCCTCTGGCTGCGGTTGGGCGAGGGCACCGGTGCCCTGTGTGCCTACCCCATAGTGGACAGCGCAGTGAGGATGGTGAACGAGATGAACAATTTCCAGAACGCAAATATTACCAAGTACTTTTAAGAAGCTATGACAGGACAAAGAATAGTGGTTAAGGTAGGCTCTAACGTGCTTACACGCAGCGACGGCAAACTTGACGTGACGCGCATGTCGGCACTCGTTGACCAGATAGCAGCCCTGAGGCGGCAAGGCACTGAGGTAATCCTGGTGTCGAGCGGTGCCGTGGCCTGCGGCAGGAGGGAACTCACCGTTGACCACTCGCTTGACAGCGTGGAGCAGCGGCAGCTGTTCAGTGCCGTGGGCCAGGTGAAACTCGTGGGACTCTACTACGACCTGTTCCGCGAGTTCGGCATTCATGTGGGCCAGGTGCTCACCATGAAGGAGAACTTCCAGCCCGGCGAGCAGTATGAGAACCAGCGGGCCTGCATGACGGTGATGCTTGAGAACGGCGTGCTGCCCATTGTCAACGAGAACGACACGGTGAGCGTCACCGAGCTGATGTTCACCGATAACGATGAACTTAGCGGCCTCATTGCGCAGATGATGCAGGCCGACACCCTGATACTTCTCAGCAACATCGACGGCATCTACGACGGTCACCCCGACGACCCCTCGTCGCAAATCATTCCCCGCGTAGAACCCGGCCGCGACCTCTCTCAGTATATCAAGGCCGAGAAGAGTGCCTTCGGGCGGGGCGGCATGCACTCTAAGTACACCACGGCCACCCGTGTGCAGAATGCCGGCATACGCGTCATCATTGCCAACGGCGAGCGCGAGAACATACTTACAGACTTGACAGAACACAAGGAAGAAACACCACACACAGAATTCATACCATGCAACTAAAAGAGACTTTTCAACAAGTAAAGCAAGCCAGCCGCCAGCTGGCACAGCTAAGCGACAGTCAGCGCAACGACATCCTCTCTGCCGTTGCCGATGCTATTATTATTAATAAGGAGAGAATCCTAAAGGCCAACGCCCAGGACCTGGCAAAGATGTCGAAGGAGAATCCGCTCTACGACCGTCTGCAGCTTACTGAGAGCCGCCTTGAGGGCATTGCCTCCGACATGCGCAACGTGGCCTCGCTGCCGTCGCCGCTGGGCCATGTCACAAAGCAGAAAACGCTGCCCAACGGGTTGCGGCTGTGCCGCGTCAGTGTGCCGTTCGGCGTCATCGGCATGATATACGAGGCGAGGCCAAACGTCACGTTCGACGTGTTCAGCCTCTGCTTCAAGAGCGGCAACGCCTGCGTGCTGAAGGGCGGCAAGGATGCCGACTGCTCAAACCGCGAGGAAGTAGCCATCATCCACGAAGTCTTGGAGAAGTTTTCTTCGCTCTTCAATCTTCAGTCTTCACTTAAGGACGTGGTGGCACTGCTGCCTGCCACCCACGAGGCCACGGGCGAAATGCTTGGCGCTGTGGGCTACATTGACCTGTGCATACCCCGCGGCGGCAGGAAACTCATTGACTTTGTGCGCGACAATGCCAGGATTCCCGTCATAGAGACGGGAGCTGGCGTGGTGAACACCTATTTCGACAAGGAGGGCGACCTGGAGATGGGCCGCAACATAGTGCTCAACGCCAAGACCCGCCGCGTCAGCGTGTGCAACGCCCTTGACTGTCTCATCATTCACCGCGACCGCCTCAGCGACCTGCCTGCACTTATTGAGCCTCTTTTAGAGAAGAACGTCACCATCTACGCCGACGAGCAGGCCTTTGCTACAGTAGCAGGTTCTACGCTCTACACTCTACACTCCAAACTTATAGAGCACGCGTCGGACGACAGCTTCGGCACGGAGTTCATGGACTACAAAATGGCCGTCAAGACGGTGGACAGCATTGACCAGGCCCTTGCCCACATACAGCAGTATGGCAGCGGCCACAGCGAGGCCATCATTACTGCCGACGAGAACGCCGCCCGGATGTTCCAGCAACAGGTAGATGCTGCCTGCGTCTATTGGAACGCCCCGACATCGTTCACCGACGGTGCACAGTTCGGCCTCGGAGCCGAGATAGGCATCAGCACACAGAAGCTCGGCCCCAGAGGTCCCATGGCCCTTGAGGAAATCACCACTTACAAGTGGCTCATTGAAGGGGAGGGGCAGGTGCGCAAACCTTAAAAAGATACAAATTTATTCCAAATCGCAAAATAATTGCCGAAAAATTTGGCGGATTGAAACTAAATGCATACTTTTGTCGCCGAAATGAAACTTATAAGACTAAATTAGACATGGAAAGAACAGCAAACTATTGGTGGTGGCGTTACTCAAGGTTCGAATAATCGTGAGAAGATAGACGCATATCCATGAATAGGGAGCAATGGAGATAAAGAGGGCTGTCAACATCACGACAGACCTCTTTTCTTTTTCCAGGCTACAGGAACAGCAGAATACAAGAACAACAAAATACAAGGCAATGAATTATCAAGTAGACAAAGACGGTTTCTATGGGGAGTTCGGCGGTGCCTACGTACCAGAGATTCTCTACAAATGCG
>JAFTAR010000140.1 GCA_017455495.1 Prevotella sp. | reverse complement strand
TGCCCTTGCCCTTGCCGGTGAAAGTGGTCATGGGTGTGCCGGGGCACAGCGGGCGGTCCTCGTTGTAGTCGTGGCCCTCCTGCGGCTTGCAGTATTTGTCAACCCACTTCATGGCCTTCTCAAATTCATCCTTGTCGTAGATGCCGAAGTCCACGCGACGCAGAATCTCCACCAGCGACACATACTCCGTCCTCATGCCGAGGTAGTGCTGCAGGAAGTCGGCATTGACTATTGAGCCGGCGATACCCATACAGGTGTTGCCCAGTGAGAGGTAGCTCTTGCCGCGCATGGTGGCCACGGCCTGTGCAGCACGGGCAAAGCGCAGCAGTTTCTCGGCCACGTCGGCAGGTATGGTGTTGTCGGCCAGGTCCTGAACATCATGGCCGTAGATGCCGTAGGCGGGCAGGCCCTTCTGTGCGTGGGCGGCCAGCACGGCAGCCAGATATACGGCGCCCGGGCGCTCCGTGCCGTTGAAGCCCCACACGGCCTTGGGATAGTGTGGGTTCATGTCCATCGTCTCGCTGCCGTAGCACCAGCAGCTGGTGACGGTGATGGTGCTGCCCACGCCCTCGCGCTCGAACTGCTCGGCACAGGCGGCACTCTCGCCAACGCGGCCTATGGTGGTGTTGCTTATGACGCACTCCACCTTCGAGCCGTCGCCGTTCCTGAGGTTGCTCTCTATGAGGTTCTTCACTGCCTTGGCCAGAGCCATGGTCTTTTCTTCCAGTCCTTCACGGATGCCGCCCTGACGACCGTCGATGGTGGGGCGAATGCCAATCTTGGGATAGTTTGCCATTTTCTTTATAGTTTTATTGTTCTGTTTTTAGTTGTTCCTAATAAAATCGCTCGCAAAGGTAGCCATTTTTTCGCTAACAGCCTAAGTTTTTGCCCTCTTTTTTGCCACGCATTGAAAAAATATCCTTACCTTTGCAGCACTTATTGACAAACCAAGGCTATAAACCATCAAGCAAGAAACTACTATGAAAGAAAAAGCGATGAACCTGAAACTCGTGGTGCGCCCCATCGTTGGCTGCCTCACTCATTCCCACTTCTGGGAGGGTCCCTGCCGTGCCGGCTATGCCAAGGACATGACTCCTGAGGCCGAGGCCGCCGCTGCCGACAAAGCCTTCAACGATGCCGTGGAGCTGCTGAAAGGAGCCACTCCTGAGATTGACATGCTGCCTGCCGTTGACGCCCGCTACGACGAGAAGTTCGTGGTGTCGCGCGCCGTCTACGAGAAGATAGAGGAGCACATGGACGAGGTTGACTTCTTCCTCTGCATGAACTGGCGCATACCCAAGCTGGAGCGCTACCGCAAGCCCGTGGTAATACTGCAGAACGGCAACGAGGGCATTGACTTCGGGGCCTACTGCCGCTCCATCGGCGTTGAGGCCTACGTGTGCATGGACTTAAAGGACCTCAACGAGATTGCCCACGCCCTGTGGGTGCGCAAGGTGGTGGGCAACACCCGTGCCCTGGTGCTCACCCATGGTTCCATACCAACCTTCGGACTGCAGAGCGTAATCCGCGACCCTGAGCTAATCCGCTCTCGCTACGGCATGGAAATAGTGAAGCTGCCCTTCCGCGACATCTTTAAATATATGGACGAGGTGACCGACGAGGAGGCCCGTCCCATTGCCGACAGGATTCTTGGCGGCTCGCTTGAGACGAGGGTGAACAAAGACTGGTTCATAAACGACATAAAGTACTACCTGGCTGCCAAGAAGATGATGGACGTGTACGACTGCAACGCCTTCTCCACTGCCTGCCACGAGCTGTGCACCAGCGAGATACCGCAGCAGCGCAAGTTCACCCCCTGCGTGTGCCACTCACTGATGAAGGACGAGGGCTACCCCAGCGGCTGCGAGGAGGACCTCAACGCCCTGCTGGCCATGACTATCATGCAGGCTGCCGCCATGCGCCCTGCCTTCATGGGCAACCCTAACATGGAGACCGACGAGCTGCTGCGCATACACCATGCCGTGCCTGCACTCTGCATGAACGGCTACGGCAAGAAACCGCTGAAGTACAAGCTGTGGGCATTCACGGGCCAGGGTTTCGGAGGCAAGCTGCAGGTGGACTTCACGGAGAACGAGGACCAGTATGTCACCCTTGGCCGCTTCAACCCCATGGCCGACACCATGAGCGTAAAGCGCGGCGAAGTAATCAAGTCGGAGTTTGATGCCGTCTACTGCTCGCCCTACTATTACATAAAGATGAACGATGCCCGTGGCTTCATGCACCAGCTGGCAGGCTTCGGCCACCACCAGGTGCTCATCTTCGGCGACTATACCAAGATGCTCCACCAGATAAGCGAGGTAATGGGCTTCAAAGTCTTAGAGCACAAGTGATTTACCTGAACAACGCCGCTACCAGTTGGCCAAAGCCGCCGTCAGTCCTTGAGGCCGTCACGGCGGCTTTGGCTAATCCGCCAGTGAGTCCGCTGCGCAGCTCGCAGTCAGAGCAGCCTGATGTGTTGACGGAGCTGCGCCAGAGGCTGGGAATGCTGTTCCACATCAGCGACTGGCAGCGCATATTCTTCTGCAGCGGCGCTACGGATGCCGCCAACCGCGTGCTGCAGGGCATCAGCTGGCGCAGCTTTTCCTTCTCGCCCGACAGCCACAACAGCATTCTGCGCCCCTTGCACAACAGCATCCGCACCGATGGCAACGGCACTTACAGCCTTGTGGCCTTAAACCACTGCTCGAACGTGACAGGCGAGACGGCCAGCGTAGAGAGTGAATGCCAGAAGGCTCACGATGAGCATGCCCTGCTGCTGCTCGACGCATCGCAGAGTGCCGGCTGCATTCCCATAGACGTGGACGAATGGGGGGTGGACATACTGGTGTTTACCGGCCATAAAGGTCTGCTTGGCCCCATGGGCACGGGCGGCTACTATGTGAGGCGTGGCATTGACTTCAAGCCTGCGCAGTTTGGCGGCACCGGGCGCGACAGCAGAGTCGTAGAGTACAAGGACGGCGACTGGGAGTTTGAGGTTGGCACGCAGAACATGCCTGGACTTGCCGGCTTGAAGGCTGGCGTGGACTTTGTCTTGGAGCAGGGCGTGGATAACATCCAAAGGCAGGAGCAGCAGCTTGCCCTTTGGCTCATACAGGAGCTGAAGGCCATTCCCAGCGTACAGCTCTACACTGCTGCAAAGCCTGAAGCCCAAGGTCCCGTAGTAAGTTTCAACATAAAGGGGCTCAACCCCTCCGACGTGGGCTACATCCTTCAGAACAGCTACGGCATCACCGTGCGTACCGGCTTGCACTGCTCACCGCTGGTCCACAAGAAGCTTGGCACAGAGAGATACGGCACCGTGCGCGTCTCGCTCTCCTGCTTCACCACCCTGCAAGACCTGCAGGCACTCCTTCAGGCCGTAAGTGCCATAAGTAACAGCCTATAGAAAAATGAGAATCACAAACATAACCCGTTCGCCAGAGCCATGCACCGAGGCAGGCTGGATAGCCTTCCAGTACTATCTGGAGCAGCCCGTCAGCCGCGAGTTCATCATGGCTCTGCGCCCGCTTGGCTCATTCGTGTTCCTCGACATGCTGGCGCAGCCGTTCTTCAAGATTGAGAACGAGCACTACATGATAAAAGGTCTGCTGCTTGACGGGAGCATCCGCGTGGCCGTTCACGGCGACCACCTTGACGAACAGGCTCCCATCAAGCAGCTGATAAACGGAATTTAGAAATAAGTTTTCTTTTATTCGCACAATAATTCAAAAACTTTTCGTACCTTTGCCCCCGTAATCATCAAACACAACAGCATTATGAGCGAAAAACAGAAACAAGTGACGGAGCAGCGAGGGCAGATGCGAACTCGTTCTCAATCTGCCGAGTCGCGACGGAACTTGACCAAAGGTCAAGTGGAGAGGGAGCGCAAGGCCGTGCTGCAGCTGCTCCTCGAAAAGACGGGACTGAAGTATAAGGAACTCGTGGACGCACAGGTTGGAATGTGGATGGCGGGCAACCTTGACCTGCTCACCGCAGAGGAGAAGAAGCAATTCCCGCATCTGGTATTCTGAACGACGGCTATGACACGACAGGTCAAGACATACAATCCCAATCACGTATTCGTGGACACTAACGTGCTCATCGGAGCCTACAGCGGTGATGCCCGCTACCAGACCGACAGCGACTGTCTGCATTACCTCTACTCCATTGTGGGCAAGCGGCTCTACATCTCAACGCTCAGC
>JAFTAR010000139.1 GCA_017455495.1 Prevotella sp. | reverse complement strand
TCAAGCCGGTTCCAGCCTGCAAAATGAGCTATTGAGCAATTTCAACCGTCGATTTATTGCTCAAGGTAGCTTGATTGTGCGGAACGCCAGTATTTATCGGGCTTTGAGAGAGGTTTCAGCCTGCAAATTGAGCTATAGGTCTAAAATCAAAGGGAGAATTGTCATTCTCAACTATTGTTGGTCAAAGAGAGCTATATGGATTGACCGATGACTTGTACAAGGAACACCCACAACTGGAAGGGGTACAAAGCAAAGGTCATAAATATAGTCTTGGAGCTAACATTTTCAATGTGTTTCCAGACTTGTTCTATGAGGTTAAACCAGAAGACAACAATGACTACGTGTTAATATACGATAGGAAGAATAACAAGAGGTGCAACATGTGGTTTAGAAAAACTTATATTACTACCGCTGACAATCTTTCGAAATACAAAGTCATCATCTCAAAGGCTGACGGTGCTGCAGGGAAAATTGGCAACCCTATTCCCGCCCGTGTGCTTGGTAGAGTGGAAATAGGCAAGCCAAATTTGGCTTATACAGACACTTTCATAGGGATTGGCTGTTTTGACACATTGGACGAAGCTGAAGCCTGCATGAAATATGTCAAGAGCCGTTTTGCCCGTACTATGCTGTGTACAAAAAAGGTGACGCAAGACAATTCAAAGGAATTATGGGCGAATGTTCCTTTACAGGACTTTACAGCTTCTTCCGATATTGACTGGAGTTGTAGCATCTCTGAGATTGACCGTCAACTATATTCTAAGTACAACCTGTCAGATGAGGATGTTAAGTTTATTGAAGCAATGATAAAACCAATGGATTGGATCTGACAAATGTAAGCTGGAGAGAAAAAAGGAGAGGGAAACTCCATCTCTTTTTGATTTTTTTTGTAAAAAAGCTTGGAGGGTCGAGGAAAAATTTATATTTTTGCACTGACTAAGCCAGTCACTTGTGGCAGGGCGGGTCAAAACAATCATCAATGGAATCCAGAGGCTGGGGGCACCATTTGTAAGGACAGCCGAAGGGAAAGGACGTTTTCTGAACGTTATCTGTCTGTGTAGTCAAATCTCGCAAATTTGAATCGTTTCACAGCGGTAATGCAACGAAGCGTCCGCGTGGGTGAATTATATCCCAGTGGCTCAGTAGCTGTCATTGTATCTTGATGGCTAATGTTTGCGCTGAATTATATAATCACTCGGCGTGGGCTGGCTTGTGTTGCTTATCCTTGAAACGGGGCAATGCGAGAGCCTGACTACAGGGATAGGCACGGAGGAACAAACTCCCACGTCTTTTTTGTTTCCAGACCTTAAACAGAATATTAACGCTGAATTTGGGAGTTCAGGAGGCACTAACATTTTGTATAGTTATGATGAGATACTTAATCTCGTTGCTTATGTTCTTGATGGCATCAAGCATGTTAGCACAGGATGTTATCCGTAAGAAGGATGGAACAACAGTACAAAGCAGGGTTCTTGAGATTGGGTCAGAAGAGGTGACATACACCGAATGGGGTGATGCCACAGAGACAGTTTATGCCGTTGCTGTAAGCGAACTGTTGTGTATTAATTTTGCAAATGGCGAAACAGAGGTGTTTGCCAGGGAAACCGTTGACGAAAATAAAGACAACGGGCAGTCGGGCATAAGCTTTGAGTTTGGGTTCATTGACGGCGGCGGTCAAGTAGGCATGGACTACGTCATCAACGGTTTCGTCTTAGGTGGCAGTTTCGGCTGGGGAGAAACTAACGCGGTCGTGAAGTCAAACAGTTCTTGGGACATCCACATCGGATATAACTACAGATACTTCCTGCACCAAAATGTATACATAGAGGGACGCGCGCTCTTCGGATACGGGAGCGCTACTATGGAGACCCTGGTTGGCAAGACCCGCGAGAAGAACACCAATGGGGACGTGTTCCTGGGGTTGAACCCGCGCATTGGTGTGTGCATACCCCTTGGGAAGAATTTCAACAACATATCCATATTCGCTGGATATCGCTGGGATATAGTAAAATTCCAATTCGACAAAGAGCATACCGGAGATTATTTCAACATTGGATTCTGCTCCGTATTTTGAACTACAACCAACTAATCAATAATAATGAATATGAAAAAAATCTTCCTTTTCCTTTGTGCCTGCTTCATCCAGAATGTGCTGTGGGCACAAAATGAGGTGACACTTAGAGTGGGTACACCTATTCCCCTTCAGAGTGTTAACACCATCAAGGGTTCTGATGTTCAAGAAGGGCAGACGGTAGCGTTCCGTGTGGCTCGCGACATTGTTGTGGACGGTATCGTCGCCATACCCTATGGCACCCCCGTAAGCGGTGTGGTGACCTTGAAGAAGAAAGGTAGGGCTTGGGGCTACAGCGGCAAGATAGAGGTGGACATCACCGAAATGGTGGCTCCATACGGTGAGACCATCCGGCTGAACAATGGCCATATCTATGCCAAAGGCAAAGGGCGTGGAGCCTTGGCAGCTGTATGCGCAATCTTCTACACCATACCATCATGGTTCATTCATGGAACGGAGGGCGAGATAGCCTCTGGCTATGAGGTGCAGGCCAGTGTGGCTCAGGTAGTAAACATCAGAACCAATGGCACTTCGGCTGCGCAGCAGTCATCGGGGGCTTCGTCGCCACAAGTACAGCAGGCAACACCTGCAACGGCTGTACAGCAAAGTGTTCAAAACGACTACAGAACACCGCCGCTACCGGCTAATGCTGTCATAACCAAACAAGACGGAACGAAGCTTAACGTCATTGTACATGAGGTAAGCCAGGAGGAAATTTCATACAGGAAAGCCACCAACCCCAACGGACCAATGTATAAAGTGAGAAGGGATACCGTCAGGGAGATACAGTACCAGTTCTGAAATGAAAGAACCCGTTAGAGACCGCAAAAGGCTATAGCACCCCAAGGATGCCCCACTGAGCGTGTCCAGGACAACATCAGGACAGAGTCCTTATTAGACTGGGGAAACGGTTCTTTGATTCCATTAGCGGATCGGAGAACCGTTCCCTAATCATTTTGCCGAATCAAAAGGCCTGCCCATGATAATCATAACAGGAACATCACTCCTCGGCGGTGAAGTCGGGAAGTGGCAGCTCGCGGTCAATGGCGGAGTGGAAGGAGATGAGGCTCTCACTGCGTGACAGGCCGAGGGGCTGCAGCTTGTCGTGGATGATGTTGAGAAGGTGGTGGTTGTTGTGGGCGTAGATTTTGATGAAGAGGTCGTAGTTGCCGGTGGTGTAGTGACACTCCACGACTTCGGGTATGTCCTTCAGCCGTTCCACCACCTCGTCGAAAGTCTCCGGGTTCTTGAGGTTAAGGCCTATGAAAGCGCATGTCTGGTAGCCGATGCGCTCGGGGTTGATGTTGAACTGCGAGCCTTTCAGCACCCCCATGTTCGTCATTTTCTGTATGCGCTGGTGGATGGCAGCTCCGCTCACGCCGCATTCTCGGGCCACCTCAAGGAAGGGCACGCGGGCGTCGTCGCTTATCATTTGCAGTATCTGCTTGTCGAGTTTGTCAAGTTTTAAGTTTGCCATATTTATTTTTCAATTTCTCATTCTCTTAATATCTCATTCTCTCATTTTCTCGCCCGCCGAGTAGCTTATGCGCAGGGCATACGACTTCTGCAGGGCCTGCTTTATGTCGCTTATTATGCCCATTGGCACGTCTTTGTCGGCCTTTATGCTCACGGTGAGGCGTGTCTGGTCGTCGCTGCTCATTTGCTGTCGTTCCCGCTCTATGAAGCTGGCTATGTCGGCAATGGTAGCCACGTTGTTGCCAAGTTGTATCACGAAGTCCTCGCTGTCGGCAGCGGCATTGTATGGCCTGCCAACATAGATGTCAACCACGCTGCCGCGGTGGCCCAGCTTCTGCACCTCGGTGCCCTGCGGCACCTGGTAGCGCACCTGCAGCTCCACGTCGCGCATGTGGGTTACAATCATGAAGAAGAAGAGCACGGTGAAGATGAGGTCGGGCAGTGCCGCTGTGTTTAGCATCGGCACGCTGTTCCTGTTGTCGCCATGGCGGGCAAAGCGTCGGTTCATCATAGTCACTTCTTACTTATTGCTAATCTCTTCTCTCACTTCACTTATCCTCTGCGGAAAGACCATGGCCAGCGCGTCGCGTTCCTGCTGGCTGCACTGTGCCAGGCTGTGGCCGAAGCGCTGCCGCGCCATGTCGTTGCGCAGCAGGGCATAGCCCTTCACTATGGCATTCTGCATGTTGAAGTAGGCTTCGTAGGTAGTCTGGCGGCTCACTTCTATAGTTATGACGTGGCGGTCGCTCACGCTTGTCAGCCCTATGAGGTGCACCTCGCGGCGGCTCTTCTCCGGCAGCTCAGGGTCGTCGTTGGCATTGGCCACAAACTCCTGCACGCGCCGTGTCAGCTCTTCGCATGTTATGGTGTCGCCGTTGCATGTCAGCAGGTTGTTGCTGTCTATGCACAGCTGCATCACGTTGCGCTTGTTCATCATCATGTCGGCCTGCTCCTCGGTAGTGTCGGGAGGCGGCAGCTGGCGGGCCAGCCCCTTGTCGCTGTCAAGCGATGATGTCATAAGGAAGAATATCAGCAGCATGAACGATATGTCGGCTGTTGACGTGGTGCTAAGCTCGGGTATGTCCCTGTTCTTCCTCCTAAACATTTCCTATTCCCCTCTGCTTTGCAGCATGTTCTTTATGGCGAGGAAAACCATCAGTCCTGTTATTGCCACGAGCAGAACAGCCGTGGTGCCTATCATCATGTCGGCAGTTCTCAGCCAGAAGCTGCTGTCGTAAGTCGTTCCGTTTGCCGTGATGGGAGTGTTGCGGGCCAGCAGCCATGCCGCCGCCATAACTATGGCCAGCAGCACCGCCGTGCCCACGGCTATCCTGCGCGATGGCAGCTTGCCGTTCATGTCGGTCTTCTCGCCCTGCCTGCGCAGCGAGCGCACAGTGGCCCATATCGTTGCCACCACGGCCAATGCCAGGAGCACGTAGATGGCATACAGTATTATATTGATAAAGGTAGGCGTAATCATCAATCTTTACTTTTCGCTCTTCACTTTCTTCACGATGTCCATCAGGTCGATGGCGCTCTCCTCCATCTGTGCCGTAATGCGGTCTATGCGTGACAGAATGAAGTTGTAGAACAGTTGCAGCACCAAGGCCACGATGATGCCGAAGATGGTGGTGATGAGAGCCACCTTCATTCCCGATGCCACTATGGAGGCGCTCATGTCGCCGGCCTCCTGTATCTGGTCGAAGGCCATGACCATGCCTATCACAGTGCCAAGGAATCCCAATGACGGGGCAATGGCTATCATCAGCTTTATCCACGAGCAGCCTTTCTCTAACAGCGATGTCTGCAGTGAGCCGTAGCTCGTTATGGAGCGCTCTATGTCTTCAGGGCTGTCGTTGAAGTGCATCAGGCCCTGGTAGCAGATGCTGGCCACCGGGCCACGAGTTTCGCGGCACAGGGTCTTGGCCTCTTCCAGCTTGCCGTCGGCGAGCTTCTTCTCAATGTCTGTCAGCAGCTTCTTTGCGTTAACCTCTGCCAGTGACAGGTAGATGATTCTCTCGATGCACAGGGCAAGGCCGATGATGAGGGCCAGGGCTACAAGCGACATGAAGCCGGGCGAGCCCTCCACGAATTTTGTTTTCAGCTGCAGGTGCAGGCCGTTGGAGCCGCTTCCAGCCATCTCCTCCAGGGCAGCCATGTCGTCGGCTCCTATCAGCTCTTCTGCCGTGGCGGCTGCTGGCAGGGAGTCTGCCAAGACAGGCAGGGAGTCGGTCATTATGGAATCCTGTGCCACGGCAGGGGTGGCAATGCCTACAAGAAGTACCGATATGATGAGGCTTCCCAACAGGAAGACTGCCAAGTGAGGCTTGTTTATGTTCATCGTCTACAAAAATCTTTTAAAAGACAGATGCAAAATTACTGTTTTTATTTTGGCAGCCCAACAGATTTCACTATCTTTGCAGAAAATTTACATCTTTCAATATTTTATGTCAAAGAGCCACACTACGCGCAGCATCAGTCCTGCCTCTTTCATTATCCCTCTTTTGTCGTTCCTCTTCATGCCCCTGCACGGCCTTGCCCGTGAGGCCACTGTCACGTCGCCCGGCGGCAGTCTTCAGGTGTCAGTAAGCGACCAGGACGGCCGGGCCACCTACTCCGTAGCGCTGCAGGGCCAGACGGCACTGCTGCCTTCGCCGCTCGGCTTCCGTGCCGACTTTGGCGACTTCACCCAGGGCCTGCACATCACCGAGACCAAGGCAGAGCCGGTGGACCGCCAGTACGACATGCGGCAGGTGAAGCAGAGCCACTTCCACTATGTGGCCACCCTGCTAACCGTAAGCTTTGAGAACACTGCCGGGCAGAAGATGAGCGTGGAGTTCTCTGTCAGCGACAACGACGTGGCCTTCCGATACATCAGTCCCCGCCAGCAGAACGACAACCCCAAGAGTGCCGTGATACTTGAGGAGGCCTCTGGCTTCTGTCTGCCCGATGGCACCACCACCTTCCTCACCCCCCAGAGCAACGCCATGGTGGGGTGGGAGAGGACCAAGCCCAGCTACGAGGAGGTGTACAGGGCTGATGCCCCGATGACCGAGCACTCACAGCATGGACAGGGATTCACCTTCCCCTGCCTGTTCAAGACCCCTTACTTGAGGGGTTAGGGGGAGGCTCTTGGGTGCTCATCTCCGAGACAGGCATCAGCAGTCAGTATTGCGGAAGCCACCTCAGCGACTTTCTCCCCTCCTTGGCAGGAGGCGGAAGGGGCTACCAGATAGCCTTCCCCATGCCCGGCGAGAATAATGGCCTTGGCAGCACCACTCCCGGCATAGCCCTGCCCGTTGAACCACTGCGCCCAGTCGTGGCCCTCATTCTGCATGGACAGGTGCTGGTAGCCGCCGGGCAGGTCTATGACGGCGCGCCCCGTGGGAGACTCAGGAAGATAGGCCTCCATCTTGGCAGAGCCGTCGGCGGTGAGGTTGACAGTGAAAGTCCTGGCTGTCTGGGCCACGGCCGGCATTGCGAGCACTGCCGGCAGAAAAAGGAGTAGCAGTCGGTTTTTCATTTCTGAGATAGTTGTTTGTTCGTTTGCGTTGCAAAAGTACTCAAAAAAAGGAAGCCGAAAAGGATTCGGAAGAAAAAGTAGCCACACGGATTACAAAAAAAACATTAATTCTTCTGCCGAAATTCTTAAAATCCTTGTTCACGTGCTGTTTTATTTGTACTTTTGGGGGTTAAAACTTGGAATACAGATGAAATTAAGACAGATATTTCTATCAATATGCCTCTGGCGATGTCTACGTGGGGCAGTGGCAGGATGACCTCCAGCATGGCCGGGGAGTGTACCGCTTTCAGAATGGCGACATATACGAAGGCGAGTACGCCAGGGGCGAGCGCACAGGCCAGGGCGTGATACGCTATGCCAACGGCGACCAGTACAGCGGGCAGTTCCAAAACGGATACAAGAGCGGGCAGGGCACCATAACATGGGCCACGGGAAACGTGTACGAGGGACAGTGGCGCGACGACAAGCCCAACGGCCACGGCAAGCTCACCACACCCCAGGGCGACGTGGTGGAGGGCAGCTTCCGCGACGGGAAACCCGACGGTGAGTGTATAGGCCACATGGCCGACGACTCCAAGTTCAAGGCCAACTTCCACAACGGACTGCGCCACGGGCCATCCATAGAGGAGGCCAAGGACGGCACGCGCTTTGAAGGCAACTATACCGACGGCAGGCGCGACGGGGCCTTCGTCGAGAAAGACCGCAACGGCAACATCATCGCACAAGGCACATACGTCCAGGGAATAAGAAGAAACTAAACTAAAGGAAAAATGACAAAGAAGATTAGCAGAAACCTTTTGGCTGCCTTTCTCGGGGCTTGCCTTCTTATACCGCAGTGCGCTCAGGCTCAGGACGACAATGACATCTGGCGAAATGTAGACCTGGGCGAGGTGGACTTCCACAAAGAGCGCAGCTATGCCGTGAGGCTCTACGGCTACTACCGATATATCGACGACGGCTACATGACAGCATTCCAGCGCGAGTTCAAACTTTACGGCATCTACGAAGGCATCTTCCAATTAGACATACGCTACAACAAGGACGAGGACGACGGGGCACTGGTCATAGCAGGGCGCGACCTGGTGCACCCCGACAAGCCCGGACGCTTCATGGACTTCTACGAGCTGAAACCCTACACCTTCTTAGAGAAAGCCCGGCGCGACACACGCCATTTCACCATAGACCAGCAGGGCGACACCTCAAGGGTGTATGCCAATAACCTTCTGGCGGGAACAGCAGTGCGCGACACGCTGAACCACGAACTGCGCATACACTATAACGCCATTGCCCCCGACACCGTACAGCACCTCAATCTGCTCATAATCAACGCACACCTGAGAAACGTCATGGCCGATGCCGTCTACAACATCGAGGACAACAGCATCGACTACGTGCCCCAGGGATGCCTGAAGAACGTGGCTTTTGATGGCGACATCGACATGACGGTGGCTGGTTCGAGGAACGTGTACCACGAGAATACTATTATCTATGTGGACAGCGTAGTATACATGACCCACGACGAGTATAGGGCCGCCAACCGCCTCTCAAAACAGGAGCAGCGCGAGCGTAGCGGATATACCGCTGCCGACATTGACCGCCTGCGCACGAAATACGGGGTGCCGCCACTTACTGCCGAGCAAAGGCGACGCATAGAGGAGCAGCAAGACTGGGACGAAATGTACGAACAGTGGAGAGAATCCCACCGTAACAACAGATAATCTATCACACATTATTAATATTATAAGCAAAATGAAAAGCATCAAGACAACACTGGCAGCCATGCTGATAGGATGTGCCGCTACTCCGGCATTGGCAACAGAAGTGTCGGACACCCTGGTCATTGAGGATGTGAACAGGGTGAAAATCGAGACTCAAGACACCGTGCAGCGCATAGTGATAAGCGGCGCAAAGGACGACGCTGACTTCCATTACGTGCAGCGCATCAGCATCCCTGACACCAATGCCGTGCGCCGCTCCATACGCAGTGTGCGCGACTTCAACCGCATCTCAGTGAGCAAAAACGGAAAAACAGGCAAGTGGGACGCGTCCTTCCACTTTAACCTTGGCCTGAACGCCATGCTCAACACCCCCGAAGGCTACAACTTCAAGGTATGGCCTTCGATTGAGTTTGGTCTGGGAATAAGCCACAACTGGCGCCCCTTCGGCAAGATGAATGAGTGGAGCATAGGCTATGGCGTAAACTGGCGCCACTTCCACCTTGGCAAGGACACATACTTAGGAGAGGATGCCAACAGATACATGGTGCCCACGGCCTACGGACCTGGCGAGACGGACACCCGCAGCAGCATCAACGTGTTCAGCCTGCAAGTGCCGGTTATTTACACCCACTACTTCGACAACAAGCGCGACTGGTCAATAGCCCTTGGAGCCATAGTAAACTGGAATGTCTACGGCTCGTCAAACCGCAGCTACACCCTCAACGAGGAGGAATACGACGTCAGCTATGACAGCCTCGGGCAGATGCCTTTCACCTTCGACGGCATCTTGAAGATTGGCACGCCATGGATTCCCACACTCTACTGCAAGTACAGCCCCTCGAAATTCTTCCGTAACAGCCGCGGACCGAAGATGCACACACTAAGCTTCGGTATCTGCTTCTGAAAACACGACAAGGACTTGCCTTTATACAACAGGCAGGTCCTTTTATAACACCTGTTCTACGATGGCCAACACAGCAAAACATTTTCTTGGGGGGCTGCTTTGCCTTCTCACCGTAACTGCAGCAACAGCACGCGAAGCCACCATAATGTCGCCCGGCGGCAACCTGCAAGTAACCGTCAGCGATGAGGGCGGGCAAGCCACCTACGCCGTCACCCTTGGCGGCAACCCCATGCTTCTGCCTTCTGCCTTGGGATTCAGAGCAGACTTCGGCGACTTCACACAGGGCCTTCACATCACCGAGACGAAAGCATCGCCTGTGGACAAGACATACGAGATGAGACAGGTGAAGCAGCGCCAGATGCACTATGTGGCAACGCTGCTCACCGTGAGCTTCGAGAACGATGCCCACCAGAAGATGAGCGTAGAGTTCTCCGTGAGCGACAACGACGTGGCTTTCCGATACATCATCCCACGCCAACAGGACGACAATCCAAAGAGTGCCGTCATCCTTGAGGAGTCCACCGCCTTCTGCCTGCCTGAAGGCACCACCACGTTCCTCACCCCGCAGAGCAACGCCATGGTGGGTTGGGAACGCACAAAGCCCAGCTACGAGGAGGTGTACAAGGCCGATGCCCCCATGACAGAGCGGTCGCAGTATAGCCAGGGCTTCACCTTCCCATGCCTGTTTAAGACCCACACCCAGCCCCTTCCTACAAGGGAGGGAGCGGGGGAGGATCCGTTCTGGGTGCTTATCAGCGAGACTGGCGTCAGCAGCCAATATTGCGGCAGCCACCTTTCTGATTACAAGTCCATAGTAGCCCCCTCGGGGGCTGAAGGGGGGGCTTCGGGCTACTACCAGATTGCCTACCCCATGCCCGGCGAGAACAACGGCATAGGCAGCACCACACCAGGCATAGCACTGCCCGGACAGACGCCTTGGCGCACCATCACCGTGGGCCAGACACTGAAGCCCATAGTGGAGACCACCATACAGTACGACGTGGTGGAGCCGCTCTACGAGCCCACCATAGACTACCAAAGCGGACGCTACACCTGGAGCTGGCTGATATGGCAGGACAACAGCATCAACTACGACGACCAGGTGAAGTTCATCGACCTTGCCGCCGCCATGGGCTTCGAGCTGTGCCTTGTAGACAACTGGTGGGACCAGCGCATAGGGCGCGACCGCATGGCCGAGCTGTCGCGCTATGCACAGTCGAAGGGCGTAAGCCTTATGCTGTGGTACAACAGCAACGGCTTTGAGAACGATGCTCCCCAGACTCCCCGCGACTGCATGTCGACCGCCATGGCCCGCGACCGCGAGATG
>JAFTAR010000138.1 GCA_017455495.1 Prevotella sp. | reverse complement strand
TTTATGTATAAATAACAAAAATTCAGCTTTTGGAGAGGGGAATGGGCGCTAAAAAAGCCCCGCGAAATCACTTTCACAGGGCTTATTAGGATGTTTACAGATGAAATTATATAGGGGACAGAATAGCGGATTCTTTAATTACCTAATGGAGCAGTCTGCGCTGTAAGGCGCATACTACTTTGGTAATAGGATTGCTCATAAAATCTCCAGTATCGAGGTCGCAGTTCGCACAGGAAAGATGAGCAACAAAAAGTTGTGCTTTTTACTTTTTTACTTAAGCACAGCTGCAAAGATAAAACAAAAATTCCGAACCGCCAAGCGATTCGGACATATTTTATTAAAAAATAACCCAGTACAGTTTTGTATAGGAAATAGGTGCAAGTTCCTATGTCAGTACAATCTTGGGTTTGCCGCACTGATTCCAACAGGTCAATCTCTGCGATGCGCAGCTCCTCTCTTCCGGGGGCTGAGCGGAAGCACTCAAGCTCGCCGACATTGCCGCTTGCCAGTTTCTTGGTGTCGCCAAAGCGGCTGCAGTCCTGATCGGGACCTATAATTTGGAAATCTCCTCTACTGTGAGGCCGGTAATCTCGGCAATGTCTATAGCGGCATAGCCCTTGGCTTTCATGCGACGGGCGTTTGCACGGTTGGTTTCTTCTGCACCTTCAGCTCTTCCTTCGGCCCTTCCTTCGGCCCTTCCTTCGGCCCTTCCTTCAGCCCTTCCTTCAGCTCTTCCTTTCTCTATACCCTCGGCACGGGCTTCATCCCTGATGGTTTCCCAGGCATCGCGGGCAGCATGCACGCTGATCATATAGTCTTCGTAGGCACGGCGTTCCTTCTCCGGCATGCTCATATAGGCGAGCTTCCGGCGTGCGGCCTGGAGGCCTGGCGTGGTGGTGTTATCGCGGATGACGGCATTCTTCAGATATTCCATCCATTCCTCAATGGGGGTCTTCGCAACCTCGTTGAAGTGGTTGCACAGCAACAGGAAATACTCAGGAAAGACCTCATGTGGCATTGTTATGCGCTTCTGCTCTGCCTTGATGTACTTCTGCTCGTTCTCAGTGTTGAGCTGAAGCTCTGATCCAGCCTTTGTCATGCCGAGAAACTTAGTGACACCATGGTAGGCATAGTCATCGCCGCAGCCAAAATCGAAATAGAGTATGTTGATGGAGTAGATTTTCTTGATGACGTTGTAGTTCTGTCCTATGCTTATCTGGTCGGTAATGCTCTTAGCCGTGCCGAAGAGGATGCGCTGGAAGAAGTCGCGCTCCTTGGTGAGCTGAACCTCAACGATGATATATTCATTGTTTCCGGTCTTTGCTTTCACGTCCACCCGGTTGGTCTTGTCCTCGCGGGCATCCTGATTGCCTTCGCTCTCAAGGATCTCCGTTATTGTTATCGGCTCTCCCAGGAGCACAGTAATAAGTCCCTCAAGAACCTCCTTGTTCGTCTTGTCGCGAAGGATGCGCTTGATGGCCCAGTCAAACCTTACGTATTTTCTTTTTTCCATCTTCTATGTTTTTGGTATTATCCACCTTGCTTTGCTAAGAAACTTGCTCGCCCCGTAGGGTACTTTCCTGAAGTAAAACTTCTCAATGGGCAAAGATACAAACAAAAATCCGAACCGCCAAGCGATTCGGATTTTTTTATTAAAAATTATCCCAGTACAGTTTTGGGTTTACCGCACTGATTCCAACAGGTCAATCTCCACAATGTGCAGCTCAACACGCCCAAGCGGCTGCTGTCCTGAACGGGGCCTATCAATCACTTATTTCTCCAGCAGGCAGCACCTACGCTGTTTGTGTAGATTTGGTTGTTGGTGTTCTTGAAGAAGAGGTTTACGTTAAATTCACTAGTAGCAGAGCCGTCAAGAGCATCGGCACGGTGCATATTCTGGTCGATGGCGGTCTGTGCCACATGTGCCGGTCAAGGTTGGGAATAACCAGCGATGTGGCAGAGGCATACACTGTCGTGTCCATCAGGATGTTGTTGACATTGTCCCATACCTCACTGCCGCCAGCCGATACCTTGTCCATGTGGGCCATTTTGATACGGTAGCCAGAAGCTCCATCAACGGCATTCCAGAAAAGCTGGGCTGTATTGCCGTTGTCTCCGGTGATGTTGCAGAGCATCGGTTCATCAATACTGGCATTGACCGTTGATGTGGTACGGAATACAGGGTTCTCTAATGGGAAGGGTTCACATCAACGATGTTGAAACCCTTCACTACAGACACCTGTTTAACCACCTTGCCTGAAGTGTCGTAGATTAACACCTTGCCATCGTTATGCATTGTGCCCCTAAGCTCACCGTTGCTCATTGACAGTGCTGCGCGGTCGTTCATGAGTGTGGTTATTCCCGTTGCCTCCCCAAAGCAGACAGAGACCAGTGTGGAGAAAGGCAATGTCACGACATTATAGTCTGTCAGCGTTATAAACATGCTCTCAGCATCAAATGTCAGTTTCCTAATATCGTTCAGCTGATAGTAAGTATTTTCTCCGTTCTGCGTGATGCTTAGGACTCCGATTCCGTCAGCTAAAGCCGGAGTGTAGCTCCCAAAAAGCATTATGGAAGAAAACAGGAATCCAATTATTCTCCTTGTGCTTCTTTTAATCATAATTTGTGCATATAGTTAATAAGTTGCGGTTTCCTTGGAACTTGTTCCGATTTGGAGCAAAATTTGTAAAATCATAGGAATTGAACAGTTTTGGATTTTATCGCACTAATTCCAACAGGTCAATTTCCACAATGCGCAGCTCCACTCTGCCGGGGGCTGAGCGGAAGCGGTCAAGCTCGCCGGCATTGCCGCCTGCCAGTTCCTTGGTGTCGCCAAAACGGCTGCTGTCCTGGACGGGACCAATCATGCGCAGGGTGAGGCGGTCGGAGCGAACAGGCTGGGCTATGTGAATGTGGGCATAGCCAAGGGTGGCATCGGTAATGCCTTCCCACACCTTCTTGTTGCCGGCCCAAACCTCAAGCGGATAGCACTTGTTGCGCCAACCGGTGAGCTTCAGTGTAATCTCGTCAACCAGGGCGCGGCGAGCCAGGCGGTAGGTAATCCAGGCGTTCCGGCGCTCGCCGTCGCTCTTCCATTCTGACAGCTCGGTGTCATCGCAGCTCTTGACAGCATCGTCTGCATTTGAGCCGGCCTGTACACTGACGATGGGAACGGTGTGGAACACATCCTCATAGCTGGCTGTGAGTGGGGTAGGGCCACGGTCCAGGCGGCAGGGCAGGGTGCGCTGTGGCAGATAGGTGGCTGCTTCAACGGCCTCGGACTGGAGTGTGAGGTAGGCGGGCTGCAGGCCGTCGGCACAGACGGAGATGCCTATCTCGCCAGCAGTGGGAGTGGTGCGCACGAGTACACGGTTTACTCCGCATTCCACAGGCAAAGACATGTGGCCCACGTAGTTGTCGCTGAGGTTTTTCTTGTTGGCAGAGTCAAGCAGCGTGGAGTCGCGCTGAGCATTGTCCTGCTGGTATTGGCTGTTGTTTCGCGTGCCAATGCCGCCAATCCAGCGAGCCTCGCCCCATAGTTGGAAATGAACCATGCGGTCGTCGAGCGGGCAGCGGCGTCCCTGAGCGTCGACCACCTCCACCTGGTAGAGCACCATGTCGGCTCCGTCGGCCTTGATGCCCTCTGGGTTCTGAATGGCGGTGAGCTTTAGCTTGGCGGGCTGTCCCGCAGTCTCTAACTTATAAGAAGATGTACGCGCGGGGCTGCCCTCGCCGCTACACGTATAGCCGATGGCCTCAAGGATGCCCGGCTCGAAGTGTACGTCCTTGAAGGTGTGCAGCCAGTTCATGGAGCGTTCGCCCGAGCCCAGCAACCTGCTGTTGAGCACCAGCTCCACGCTGTCGGCGGTAGACACTACATAGATGTTCTTCACCGTCTGGTCGGGATAGTTCCAGTGGCCAATGATATAGGTGTGCTCCTGTTCGGGCGACACCCATCCGTCCCACATCACCTGGTGCGTGAAGAATGCATCCTTGGGCAGGCGCATGGCATCGGTGACACCGCTGGTGCGGTAGTTTGACTCGCCGCGGTGGTGGGTGTTGGTGTCGGAAAACACTATCTTCACGCCGCCGCTGCTGACGCGACTGCCGGTGCCGGGACGCTCCAGCCAGTACTCATACCAGCGTTCTATCATCTGCAGGGCAAACCAGTCCATGTTGTGATTATAGTCGGGGGCAGGGCTGTTGCGGTAGAGCGGACCGTCACCCTCGCGGTGGTAGGGATAGGACTGCTCGTCCCAGTATTTGCGCAGGCCCTCGTCGCGGCAGTACTCCATAGCCCAGAAAGGCTTGCCTCCGCTCTTGTTGATGTAGAGCATCTCGCCGCCATACTCGGCCTCGTCAATGTCAAGCATTTCGCGTGAGCCGATGGCACGGCCCCCGTGAGGGTCGTACTGGTCGCGTATGGCCTTAAGTTCCAGCATGTGCTCGCGGCTGATGCTCTCGTTGCCGCCCTCGTAGAAGATGATGCTGGGGTTGTTGCGGTTGTAGATGATGGCATCGCGCATCAGCTGTGTGCGCTGCTGCCAGCGGGCACCGTCCACGTCGCGCTCGGCATCGCCGGCCGGCATTGTCTGGATAAGGCCTACGCGGTCGCAGCTCTCAATGTCCTGTTTCCATGGAGTGACGTGCATCCAGCGTACAAGGTTGCCGCCGCTCT
>JAFTAR010000137.1 GCA_017455495.1 Prevotella sp. | reverse complement strand
GAGCGCCTCTTGGAGGAGCACAACGGGCAGTACCGCCGCCGTCCGCTTGTGGAGACCGTGGTAGGCACGCTCGTGGAGCCTGCCCCCGTAGGCCGCGACACGCTGCTTACGTCCACTGAGATCCTGCAGGCCCTGAGCGCCTTGCTCCCCTCACGCGACATGCCCACCATGCAGCAGCTGGCCACCGTGCTCCGCAACCTCGGAGTGAGGCAGGGTGCACAGCAGGGCCGCCACGGCTGGTATGCCAGCCTGCGCGGGGACAGGCGATTGTAGTATTGTGAACCGGGGATGTAGGAAGTCTTCATTGTTGAAGCTAAGTACCGCAATGCACGGGACTAAATTACAAAAAGTTCTGCGATGGACAAATAAAACTATGGAAAAATTTGGAGGTAATGTGAAAAATGCCTATCTTTGCGCAAAATCAAACGACAGGGATATGATAACAGTAACAACAGCTCCGTTAGCATCGGACAGCAGGTACTCAAGAGTACAGAATGCAAGGGAATACGCAAGGAGAATGGGTAGGAAGCCACTTACGCCAGAACAGCGGAAGGAGTTCAATAAGATGGTGGCCGAATTCACAAACCTCTGATTAATGCGATACCTCCTTGATACTTGTATCATGCTCTATATGGTCAGGGATACCGGCGAGATGAGCAACGATGTGGAAGCTATAGTCAACGACTATGGCAATCAGTTGTATATGTGTGCGGCAAGTATCCGCGAGATAGTGGCCGCATGGTACAAATATGAGGATATGCAGAAGAACTGGGAATCACCAGAGAAGGTCATAGAGGAAATATGCGACCAATGGGGTGTTCAAGTGTTGTATCCTCAGCGTGAACATTATAAAACCTTTGTAAACCTACGATGGAACCAGGCCGCAAAACATACCGACACTACAGATCATCTTATCATCGCCCATGCTATCACTGAAAAGATAACTATTATCTCCTCAGACACAAAATTCGATTTCTATTGTAAGCAAGGTCTTGACTATTTCTACAACAAAAAATAGCTCTTATTCGGCGGTGCTTATTTTATAAAAGGCAGTACTTTTTTGGAGAAAAGCACTGCCTTTTAAAAATTTGGCTAAGGGATATCACTCTATCAGGCATCTGCGTAGATTGTCTTAATGGTTGCTGGGATGGTGATGGATGTCAGGCCCGTACAACTGGAAAAGGCACCCTCGTCAATGGCAACAACTTGATGCTCTACAATATTTCCGTCATGTTCCATAACAATTTTTGAGGGAATGACGATATCGCCGGAATAGGGTTGGCCCGTAAGGGTAAGGATTGCTGAGACCACGAGGGCCTTGAGGGTTGTTGTTGTCTTCATTGTCTATTGTGTTTATTAGATAATGTATTCAGACTTTATTATGGATGGAAAAACAGAGCCAGCCTTCCTGCCCTCATTTTAGAGAGCAGAAAGACTGGCGTTTAGGTTGTAAGGAAAGGCGGAGGCGCTATGGCCTGCTGCAAATGGGGGGTAATTTCTTACTCATGGCTGCATTCTCTGCCAAAGTTATGATAATCATTTCATTCCTGCTTTCAGGCCGCGGATGACGGCTGAGGTGAAGCCGGCGTGCTCCATTTCGTTGAGGCCTTTTATGGTGACGCCGCCGGGGGTGGTAACCAGGTCTATGGCCTGCTCGGGGTGCATGCCAGTGGCTTCAAGGAGCGACACGGCGCCCTTCATGGTCTGCATCACGATGCTTTTGGCATCGTCGGCCTTGAAGCCAAGCTCCACGCCGCCCTCGCTGGCAGCGCGGATGTAGCGCATGGCGTAGGCAATGCCGCAGGAGGCCAGCGTGGTGCCTGCTGCTAAGTGCTTCTCGTCGGTGATGAGCACCTGCCCCATATTCTCGAATACGGTCTTCACCAGCAGTGTGTGTGACGGTTTTCCCGTCACAGGCACGAGGAATGTCATTGATGCCAGCTGGGCTATGGCAATGTTCGGAATGCACAGGAACAGCGGGGGGCACTGTGCGCCCAGCCACTGCTGTATGCTCTCCGACGGCACTCCGGCGGCAATGACCACCAGCACCTGCCGCTCGGGCTGCAGGGCATCCTTTATTCCTTTGAGCACCTGCTCCACCAGCCAGGGCTTCACCACAACCACCACCATGTCGGCCTCGGCAGCAGCCTTGGCGTTGTCGGTGGTAACGTTGACACCCTTGGCAGCGAACTTTTCGAGCACTGCTTGCGACGGGTCGCTCACGCAGATGTCCTCATTCCTATAGGCCCCGCACTTCACGAGTCCCTCCACGGTGGCGCCGCCCATGGCGCCCGCCCCAATCATTGCAATCTTCATACCTACACTTTAATTCTTAAATCCTAATTCCTACTTGCCGCAGGCGACAACTCTTAATTCTTGATTCTTTATTGTCAGTCCTCTTCCGGCTGTACTCTGACAAGTCTCTCTATGAAGTCGTCGGCATCGGCCTTTGTGATGCAGAGGGGCGGCAGCAGGCGCAGTATGTCCTGGCCGGCGCAGCCCGTGAAGCAGTGCTCGTGCTTGATGAGCGGCTTGCGCACCATCTTGTGGGGCATGTCCAGTTCAATGCCAATCATCAGGCCGCGGCCGCGCACGTCCTTGATATGCGAGCTGCCAATGTTGCGTATGCCCTCCATGAGGTAGTCGCCCACCTCGCGGGCGTTCTCCACCAGGTTCTCGTCCTCCATAACGTCGAGCGTGGCCAGAGCAGCGGCACAGGCCAGGTGGTTGCCACCGAAGGTGGTGCCTAACTGTCCGTAGACGGGTTCGAACTCAGGGCTGATGAGTACGGCCCCCATGGGGAAACCGTTGGCAATGCCCTTGGCCATGGTGATGATGTCGGGTTTGATGCCTAAGTGCTGGTGTGCGAAGAACTTGCCGCTGCGGCCGTATCCGCACTGTATCTCGTCGCAGATGAGGGGCACGTGGTAGCGCTTGCAGGCGTAGGCCAGCTTCTGAGCAAACTCAGGCGTGGCCATCTTTATGCCGCCGACACCCTGAATGCACTCCAGTATGACGGCAGCAATGCCGCCGCGTGACAGCTCGCGCACCCACGGCTCTATGTCGTTGAGCGGCAGGAAGCGCACGTGGTGGTTGTCGTTGATGGGAGCCACAATCTTGCGGTTGTGGGTCACCTCCACGGCCAGGCTTGTGCGCCCGTGGAAAGCGCCTTCACACGACAGCACCCTGACGTTGCCCGTATGGAAGGAGGCCAGCTTCAGCGCGTTCTCGTTGGCCTCGGCACCGCTGTTTATGAGGAAGAGCTGGTAGTCCTCATAGCCGCTGGCCTTGCCTAAACGCTCGGCCAGCTGCTGCTGGAGGGTGTTCACCACCGAGTTGCTGTAGAAAGCAAGCCGTCCCAGCTGCTCAGTCACCTTTTCTATATAGTGCGGATGTGAGTGGCCGATGGATATTACGGCATGGCCGCCGTACATGTCCAGGTATTCCTGGCCTTTGTCGTCCCACACGCGGCATCCCTTTCCACGCGTGATGTT
>JAFTAR010000136.1 GCA_017455495.1 Prevotella sp. | reverse complement strand
GAATGTATAGCCCAGCCCCAGCACGTGGCGGTTGCCCTCGTTGTCACCATCCTTGTAGGAGTGCTGGTACATGTAGCTGAAATCGAATGAGTTCTGCTTGTCTATCCTCAGCTCTGTGCCCACGGCATAGCGCATCTTGTCAAGTCCGCTCCCACCGATGGTGCTCTCCACGCTTACGAACGGCCTCCACTGCTTCGTGGCCTTATACCTCAGCTGCAGCCTCTGGCGCCATTTGTTTGTTGCCTTGCCAGAGTACACATGGGTGTCGGCAAGGGTGCCGTAGTCGTGGTCGTCATCGTCAATGTTCCAGTAGCGGTCAACAGTCTGCTCCGGCCTGTAGGTATACTGCCAGCGCTCGCGCAGCGAAGCCGTGAAGCGCCCGAACTGCTGAGAGGCTGTGAGCGAGAGGTTTACGCGATGGCGCAGGCCCCAATAGTCAGCATACTTCTTGCCCGAGGTGTTAACGCGGTGGTTGTTGTCGTCAATAAGGGTATATCCGAGCGAAGCCTTAAGCCAGGGCAGCAGCTTCACACTTCCCCCCACGTTGAAGCTCCAGCGGTCAATATCTCCGAAGCCGTCGTCGCGGGTGCGCAGCTCAAGGCCTGCATCCACAGACAGCCACGAGTTTACCTTCTTCTCCAAGCTGGCTTCTGTCCAGATGCCAAAATCGTCGCTCTGTGCCAGAGCAGGCGTGGCAACCATAAAGAGCAATGCTACGGGCAGCAGGCACCTCAGGTCGCGCCACTGCGACTTCCTCACCTTGAACTGACTGTCAACTTCGTTTCCGCTCTTGCCGTCGTAGGTAACTCGCAGCACAGCGGTATCCTTAAGGAAGTCCACGCCACCTACCTCAACCTTCAGTATCTTTATGCCCAGGCGGCCTTCAAGGTCGGCCTTAAGCTCTTCATACTTCTCTGGCTTTATCAGCTCTATGCGGTCGTACTGTATCAATTTGGTTGCCTGTAGTTTAAGTCTCTTTTCACAAAGTAAAATTACAGCCACCACAATAATGTCTACAACCAGCAGCTCTGCCATTGCCAAGAGGAGGCTTCCAACAGAAAGGCCGGCAACGTCAACCATGGCGTGAACCACTGAGAGGCATACTATTATAAATAGGTATGTCATCTCGCGGACGGGCATGCTGTCTGTCCTGTAACGCATTATGGAGAAGATGCCGAACAGGCCCAGGCCTACTCCCATGGTGGCCTTGCCCCTCTCCATGCCCATCATGAAGAACACGAGGAAGAAGATGACCACGGATATGAGCATGAAGGTGAAGTAGAAGTCACGACGGTGGCTCTTGCGGAAATACATGCGGTCTATGATGACCCAGTTTACCACTATGCAGATGAAGAACCGGAGCAGGGCGTTTGTGAAGTCGCCGGTAAGGATAGATGTTATCAGTTCCATAGTCTATAGCGTTTTTATGTTATCTTATAGTTATCTTAATATTCTCTCCACATCGCGCAGTTTCTGCTTGAAGCGGTTCACTGGCAGACCGGGATTGGTAAGTGCGGCCCCCATGCAGTACTTGCTGAAGCCGTGGGGATGGATGCGCAGGTTGAGCAGCATGCCGAGCACCGGTGAGGATACAAGTCCGTCGCGCTTCAGCTCTACTATCACGAGCGGCCCCATGTCGAGGCTCTTGCCGGTGACTAAGTTATTGAACTGCAGCTGGGTGTCGATGGTAAGGCGCTCTGTCTTCTGGCGGTTCACCAGTGTTATCCGCCTGAAATAGTTGTGAGTGTGGGGCACAAGGGTATCCACGTCGTATTTCAGCTTCTGTGCAATGAAGTCGCGCTTGGCGGTGTCGGTGAGGTCCATGTCGCCCACCTCTATGCGCTTCTTCTTTGTGCGGCCACGGTTGTTCTTGGTCTTTATCTCAAGGAACTGCAGGTTCGAGCTGACGTAGGTGCGGAAGCGCAGCTTCTGGCGGCCTGCATGGCCCCGCTGGTGCTCCTTGTACATGTCGAAGTCTGAGGTGTCGAAGTAGGTGGTGTCGTAGAGCATGTTGCGCTCTCCACCTATATCCTGCACGAAGTAGTCTTCGCGGGCCATGGACAGCAGCTGCACGAGGCGCGGCATCGTGGTGACGAACTTCGTGTCTATACGGTTCATCAGCTTCACCCCGCTCATCTCTTCCAGGGTTATAGGTGTCATCTGCATCAACAACTCTTCCATGTTCATTTTCTTTTCAGCAAAGATAGGCATTATGGGGTCACTGGCAAAATAGTTTCAGCCAACAGGCCGAAATATTCAGCGAAGCAATCACCTTGTGGCGTGGAATCCCTCCATGTTGACGTATTTGCGGCTCATCTGGCGGTGGTATATGTTGCGCAGCCAGAGGGGGCTGGCCAGCGTCATGGCAAGGCCAATAGCAGTGAGCACGATGAAAGCCGTAAGCTCGCTGCAGAGGAACATGAGCGCAACCATGACAAGCAACGGGAGGAAGAGGGTCGTAAGCTCAAAGAACAGCTGGTAGCCGCTCTCCATGTTGCTCTTGCCGGTAATCTTGGAGTTCAGCGGCAGCGTCTGCTTGTTGTACACAGCCAGCTGGAACAGCAGGAAGTAGGCCATGCCGCTTGTTGTCAGGAAATAGGCCACCATCATCATAAGCGAGAACTTGCCGCTGATCACGGCGGGCAGCATTATGACAAACGGCACCAGGAGTATAGCCACGTGGAATATGTATTTGGCCCGCAACAGCAGAAGAATGTTCTCGCGCTGTGTCATGAGCAGGTCTATGTAGTTGCCCTCGGGTGCCATTATCTTTGTCAGCGTGGTAGCTCCGTAGATGGCAAAGCAGTAGTAGCACCAGAAGTTGAGCATTACGGCGTTGTCGTAGATGTCGGTAAATGTTATTATCAGCGAGAACATCACCATCAGGCCCAGGCTCATGAACACCCTTGTGCGTATGGCCTTGTTGCGCATTATGCTCTTCAGCTCCAGCTTCAGGTAATCGCCCATGAGTCCGAAATGCTCCAGGAACGTGAAGTTCGACACGCGCTTCAGTGCCTTCTCGCCCTTCTGTCCGGTAAGCATCTCCTGGCGCACGAAGCGAATCTGTGTGCTTCTGTTCAACAGCACGAAGCCCGCCAGCACTCCAAGCACCACCAGCACTGCCAGCCACAGCAAGGCCGGGCTGTCCATGAAGTCCATGAAGTCAACGAAGCGGTCGAACACATGGTCGCTTATAGTAATGGTTAGAATGAAGGGCAGGAAAACTATCCCCCACACGCCGATTACCAGCAGCCACCACAGCAGTGAGCGGCGTATCAGGGTGCGGGCCAGCAGGTACCACATGCTGTTTATGAACACCAAGAGCATTCCGGCCACGGTGACAGCCAGCAGCGTCAAGAGGTCTACGCCTCCCATGACAGCCACGAAGGAGTATGGCAGGAACAGCGCCAGCCACAGCAGGTTGTAGGTGTTGCCGAGCTGGGTAAGCAGGTAGGCCTCTACCACACGCTTCAGGGGCATGGGCATCAGTAGGTAGGGCCGCACGAACATCATGGGCGTCTGCTGCGAGAGGAAACGCATGAAGAAGTCCAGAAGCATCAGCACGGGCATAATCATCAGGATAAACGGCGGGATGTCCTCCTCGGCGGCAAGCTTGCCAAACAAGGAGCCAAGGAATATCATATAGCCTCCCATCATCAGGGCGCCTATCCACATAAGCACCTTGGCAGCAATGCCCTGCTCAAAGGCAGGGTTTCGCTTCTCGCTAAGCTTGTCGTTATGCCACAGCAACCTGTAGATTGCTATCCTGTTCATCTTCCCACTCATAACATTTCACATTTCACTTTCCACTCCCCGCTTCTCTCACCTCAGGTCTATTACTTCGGCATTGGGGTAGGCCGTGTGGTCAAAGCGGAACATGGTGTCGGCAAGGCGCTCCGTACGCAGATTGCTGATGGTGAACGTGGTCCACCGGTTGCCCTGCAGCATCTTTATCTCCTTCGGGGCGTAGGAGGTCTTGTCCACGGTGATGAAGGCCTCACGAATGCGCCGCTGCTGGTCAGTGGCCGTCAGGTGAACCACAAAGGTTGTGGCGGTAGTGTTCATTGTGGTGCTGAAGCCCGAACGGTACATATTTATAAAGTTGTAGGGGTTCAGCGTCTGCAGCTGCTGGTCGTTGGGGGTGGAAATGTTCACCTCGTCGTTCTGGGCCATGTAGGTCCAGAGCGTAGTGCCGTCGAACCACATTGACACAGTGCCAGTCTGTGTGCGAAACATCTGGCCCTTTATGCTTATCGTTCCCTGTGCATCGCCATATTGTGCGCTTGTCATTGCGAAATTAGCAGTGGCACCGTCCTGCGAGCTTACCTTGGCAGCGCAGCGGTCAAGCACCTGGGTCGCCGTCTGGCCAAAGCAGGCGTTGATGGTAAGCACTGCAAGAAGGAGTCCGAGAAATAGTCTTTTTGTCTTCATATCTTCTTTTCCGTTTTTATTCGTGAATACAGTTTTTGTCCGTGCAAAGGTAAGCATATTAATTATTACCTCCGAAAAGATTCACATTTTTTTTTGTCATTTTCAAAAAAACAACTAATGGATAGCGGTAAATGAAAAAAAATGCGTACATTTGCAGTCACAAATGAAAACACAAGCATCACGATGGAAGCATTCAAGGTGATTATAGTAGAGGACGTGCCCCTGGAACTGAAGGGCACCCTCGGAATAATACGCAGTGACATACCAGAGGCAGAGATTATAGGTACTGCCGACAACGAGGCGGCCTACTGGCGCCTGCTGAAGCAGCAGTTGCCCGACCTGCTTCTACTTGACCTGGGCCTGGGCGGCAGCACCACCGTAGGAGTGGAGATATGCCGCCAGACGAAGGAGATGCACCCTCAGGTGAAGGTTCTGATCTTCACCGGCGAGATTCTGAACGAGAAACTGTGGGTCGACGTGCTTGACGCCGGTGCCGACGGCATAATACTGAAGACCGGCGAACTGCTGACTCGCAACGACGTGATGGCCGTCATGGACGGCAAGCAGCTGGTGTTCAACGAGCCTATACTGAAGAAGATAGTGGAGCGCTTCAAGCACAGCGTGGGGTCGCAGATAGCAAAGCAGGAGGCCCTGGTGAGCTACGAGATTGACGAGTACGACGAGCGCTTCCTGCGCCATCTGGCACTTGGCTACACCAAGGAGCAGATAACGCAGCTGCGCGGCATGCCGTTCGGCGTGAAGAGCTTGGAGAAGCGCCAGAACGACCTCGTGCAGAAATTCTTCCCCGACAGCCGCGGTGTCAACGCCACCCGACTGGTAGTACGTGCGCTGGAGCTACACATATTAGATATAGACAACCTGGAACCCGACGAGGACTAATTCCCACAAGATGAAGAAGTTTGTGGCCCGCGCAGCCTTGCTCCTTGTAGTAGCCCTCCTGATATTGGTGCTGCTGTCATGGCTGCTAACAGCCACTATGACCGACGGCGTGCGCTCGCTCCTCTCTGCCGAGGGGATAAGGTTTTTCTTCGGCAGCTTCACCGACATGATGCTCCATCCCCTCCTTGTGTGGCTGCTGCTGCTCATGATGGCCTACGGCAGCTTCCGTGGAAGCGGACTAAGCACTGCCTTCAGGCGCTCTGACAGCCACAGGCCCGTTGTGGCACTCAGGATTACAGCCCTGCTGCTCTTTGCCATGGCAGGTGTCATAGTGCTCCTCGTGGCTTTGCCCCATGCCGTGCTCCTCTCAGCCACAGGGCGCCTCTGGCCCTCGCCGTTCAGCCGTGCCCTGGTGCCTGTCATTGCCTTTGCCATAGTAATACTGTCTGCCGTCTACGGACTGCTCACACGCCGGTTTCTCTCGCTGGCAGACATCTTGCAGGCCATGACACAAGGCATAGCCAAGCTGGCTCCGCTACTGCTGCTGTATATCCTTGGCATGCAGCTATATGGGGCCGCCTGCTTCGTCTTTCCCTACATGGAAACAATCTAATTCAAAATAACAAACAATGAAAAACAAGATCATCAAACTTCTTGCTGTACTGGGCCTTCTGGCAACAACCAATGTCAGCGCTGCCCCGAAAAGCGACACCTTCCAGACACCTGGAGGCAAAACCGTAGTAATAAACCACATCAAGCATGCCAGCATACATATACAGTACGACGACATGAACATCTACGTAGACCCCGTAGGCACCAACGTAGAGCCTCGCACAGACATGACCATGCTGCCATCGGCAAACCTCATCGTCCTTACCCACGAACACATGGACCATTACGACCATGTTGCCCTCTCCCAACTGTGGACTCCCGGCACGGTGGTCTATGCCAACCATTCCGTGATTGACAAAATTCACCGTGGCGTGACACTTGCCAATGGCGACAGTGCCGAATACAGGGGTGTGAAGGTGAAGGCCGTGCCAGCCTACAACACCACAGCCAGCCACCTGCAGTTTCATCCTCAGGGGCGCGACAACGGATACATCATTGACCTTGACGGTCTCAGGATTTATGTTGCAGGCGACACAGAGGATATTCCCGAGATGGCGCAGCTTGGCCCCATCGACATTGCTTTCCTGCCCTGCAACCAGCCCTATACCATGACTGTTGACCAGCTTGAGCGTGCAGCCCGCACCATCCAGCCGCGCGTTCTATTCCCCTACCACTATGGCGACACCCCAATAGCTCAGATACGCATGAGGCTGGCCGGCAGCGGCATTGACGTGCGCATACGCGACTACAAATAATAAAAGCTATTCCAAAGAAGACAGCTTGAGCAGCTCATCCATCTGCTGCTGAAGTTCGCGGGCCTTGTTGCCTGCTATCTCGGCATAGTGGTCGTCGTTGGAGGCATAGATGATGCCACGGCTGGAGTTGACCAGCAGGCCGCAGTCTTCGTTCATGCCGTAACGGCATACCTCTTCAAGCGAACCTCCCTGTGCTCCCACGCCGGGAACGAGCAGGAAGTGGCGGGGGGCAACACGGCGCACATCCTCAAAGAGGCGGCCCTGAGTGGCACCCACCACGTACATCATGTTGTCCTCGTTGCCCCACTGCTGACTCACGCGCAGCACCTTCTCAAAGAGGTGCTCCGGCTCGGGGTTCAGGGAGGTGGTCATCTGGAAGTCTTGGCTGCCTTTGTTGCTTGTCAAGGCAAGCAGCACCACCCATTTGCCCTCGTACTGCAGGAAGGGGGTCACAGAATCCTCGCCCATGTAAGGGGCCACGGTGAGTGCATCAACATCATACTCCTCAAAGAAGGTGCGGGCATACATCTGGCTGGTGTTGCCAATGTCGCCGCGCTTTGCATCGGCTATGACGAGGTGGTGGGGATGGTTCTGCTTGAGGTAATTGATGGTCTTCACGAAACTTTCCATGCCCTTCAGGCCGTAAGCCTCGTAGAAGGCCAGGTTGGGCTTGTAGGCCACGCAGTAGGGGGCCGTGGCATCAATAATGGCCTTGTTGAACTCAAAGACGGGGTCGTGAAGATCGAAGACGCACTGCGGCATCTTCCTCGGGTCGGTGTCAAGACCCACGCAGAGGAAGCTTCTCTTCTGCTTAATCTGCTGTATCAGTTCTTGGCGTGTCATAAATACTTTCATTTTGTCGCGAAGGTATCGCGATATACTACAATTCCGATTCTTTCATTCTTTCTGCATTCTCAGCCACGGTCAGGGCATCAATCATGGGCTGGATGTCGCCGCCGAGGAATCCCTGCAGGTCGTGGGTGGTGTAGCCTATGCGGTGGTCGGTCACACGGCCCTGCGGGAAGTTGTAGGTGCGGATCTTGGCCGAGCGGTCGCCTGTGCTGACGAGTGTCTTGCGGCGCGAGGCAATGTCGTCCATATACTTCTGGTGCTCCTTGTCATATATAAAAGTGTACAGGCGCGAGAGGGCCCTCTCCTTGTTCTTAGGCTGGTCGCGGGTCT
>JAFTAR010000135.1 GCA_017455495.1 Prevotella sp. | reverse complement strand
TTCCCACCATGCTCGACTACCGCACCCACGTAGAGAAGGGTTCAATGTTCAACACACCTCCCGTGGTGCCCATCTACTGTGCTCTTGAGAACCTGCGCTGGATTAAGGCCCAGGGCGGCGTAGAGGCTATGGACAAGCTGGCCAAGCAGCGCGCCGAGATTGTTTACGGCGAGATTGACCGCAACAAGATGTTCGTGGGCACTGCCAAGGAGGAGGATCGCTCACTGATGAACCTCTGCTTCGTGATGGCCGACGAGTACAAGGAGCTTGAGAAGGAATTCCTTGACTTCGCCGTGTCGAAGGGCATGGTCGGCGTGAAGGGTCACCGCTCTGTAGGCGGCTTCCGCGCAAGCTGCTACAACGCCCAGACCATTGAGGGCTGCAACGCACTCGTGGCCTGCATGAAGGAGTTCGAGGCTAATCACTAAGATGCTGGTATTCTTAGTCTTTTTCATCATTGCATTCGCGGTAGTAGCCATCTGCTATGGTTTGCTGACGTTAATTGTAAAACTGATTAAAAAAGATAAATATCTACCGACATTAATCTTAGCGGAAAAGATATTTGGAGAAAAGTGGGGCATCAGACTCCATTATGTATTCTTCACTATCCTTCCGTTGTTGATTGGTATTTGGCTTTTGTTAAATGTTTATTTTGTAGTAACAAATCAACACTTATGAAAATTCTTGTAGCAACAGAGAAACCTTTTGCAGCAGCAGCTGTGGAGGGTATCCGCAAGGAAGTAGAGGCAGCCGGCAATGAGCTGGTGCTGCTGGAGAAATATACAGAGAAGGCTCAGCTGTTGGATGCAGTGAAGGATGCCGACGCACTCATCATCCGTTCGGACAAGGTGGACGCTGAGGTGCTTGATGCTGCCAAGCAGTTGAAGATAGTGGTTCGTGCCGGTGCCGGTTACGACAACATTGACCTGGCAGCTGCCACTGCCCACAATGTTGTGGCAGAGAACACTCCTGGCCAGAACGCAAATGCCGTGGCAGAGCTGGTGTTCGGTCTGCTCGTGATGGCTGTTCGTGGTTTCTACAACGGCAAGAGCGGCTCGGAGCTTCTCGGCAAGAAGCTGGGCATACTCGCCTTTGGAAACGTTGGCCGCAACGTGGCCCGCATCGCTAAGGGCTTTGGAATGGAGGTCTATGCCTTCGATGCCTACTGCCCCGCAGAAGTTATTGAGGCAGCCGGTGTTCATGCCGTTGCCAACCAGGAAGCCCTGTTTGAGCAGTGCGACGTTGTTTCGCTCCACATCCCCGCTACACCTGAGACCAAGCAGAGCATCAACTACGCTCTGGTGGGTAAGATGAAGAAGGGCGGCATCCTCGTGAACACTGCCCGCAAGGAGGTTATCAACGAGCCGGAGCTGCTGAAGCTGATGGCAGAGCGCGAGGACCTGAAGTTTGTAACCGACATCATGCCGGATGCCAACGACGAGTTCCAGAAGTTCGAGGGCCGCTACTTCAGCACCCCGAAGAAGATGGGCGCGCAGACTGCCGAGGCCAATATCAATGCCGGCATAGCTGCCGCCAAGCAGATCAACGCCTTCTTCAAGGATGGCGACACCCGGTTCCAGGTGAACAAGTAAACAAACGCAATACATTTATAGAACGAGAAAGAGGCGTGCCGTTAATTGCACGCCTCTTTCTCGTTCTATATCGTTACAACTTATTCTGCTTTCTCCTCAGCAGCCTTCTTGCGAGGTGCACGCTTCTTAGGCTCTGCGGCAGCCTTTTCAGCCTTCGGGGCTTTTGCCTTGGCCGGAGCCTTGGCCTCCAGCTTTTCAAGCTTGGCCTTCAGACGGGTAATCTCCTTGTCCTTCATCTCTATCTCGTCGCCCTGGTTGCGGATGGTGGTGAGCAGCGAGTTCAGCTCCTCGTTCTCAATCTCCAAGGGATAGAGGGCATTGACACGGTTGATGAAGTCGCCCAGAATGTTCATGTAGTTCGTGAAAGCGTCGAATGGGCCGCTGTAGATGCCACGGTCAAGACCTACGTTGGAAGGTTTGGTGGTCATGAAGCGGAAGTTGTTTGAAGCCTGGAGGTAGTCCCAGTCCTGCATGATGCGCGGGTCGTCGGCAATGAGCAGGCGGTCGGCCACGCTGTACAGCTTCTGGAATGCCTCGCGCTGCATGGCATTGCCAAGCCAGCAGCTCACGTCGCGCTCCTCGTCAACCCATGACAGAGTGTCGGGCACGTCAAGCTGACTAACGCTCTTCACCTTAGTGCAGATCTCAGTGGGAGTGGAGAAGGTGATGCCCTTCTCGCGGGCGCAGCCAGGCAGGGCCTTGATGAAGTCAAGGATGTTGCTGGAGAGCGGCTGAGCTATACCCAGGGCTGACAGCTCCATGAAGATATTTATAATCT
>JAFTAR010000134.1 GCA_017455495.1 Prevotella sp. | reverse complement strand
GTGTAGTCCCAGTATTCCTTCCGGCTCTCGTAGTACAGCCGGCGCTCGGCATCGTTATAGCCGGCTATCTCGGCCTGCTTGAAAAGCTTGCGGAACACACGGTCCTGCAAAGCCTTGGGACGCTCCATCAGGCGGGCCAGGTTGTGAAGCACGAACATCCACTTGTCGAACATCGTCTCAAGCTCGTCCGCTGTCTTCGTGAACTTCGGCATCTCCAGGTAAACGAATGTCAGCTTGTCATAGAACACGTGGTTGTCGGCCACATCCACCAACTTTATCTCATGGCGGTAGCTGTCGGCAGGGTATTCGCTCTCGGGGAAAGTGAAGTTCAGGACGCCGATGGTATACACATCATCCAGATGGTAGTCCCATTTGCCCCGGGGGGCCTGCTCGTGGATGGCAAAGGTGGAATAGTATATGCTGCGGTCCTTGAAATAGGCCTGCTCGGCCTTCTGCATCTCAACGATGAAGCGGCCCCCGTCCTTTGTCATACAGTAGACGTCGAACACCGCCCTGCGGTCGCTGCTCGCCTCGCCAAGATGCTCGCTGTTGAGATACTTCACATCCGTTATCTCCTGCTTCTCTTCGTTGAGAAGAGCATTGAGGAAACTGATGAGCAGGTCCTTGTTCATCTCGGTACCGAAGAGCTTCTTGAAGCCGAAGTCGGTAAAGGGGTTGATGTAGCGTTCCTTCTTTACTTCCATCCTGTTTCTACTTTTCGTCAGCTGCAAAAGTATAAAGAAAAAAGCGAACCGCCAAGCGATTCGCCAACATTTTTTTATCACTGTGCGTAGATGTCGCTGAACCTCATCAGATAGGTGTCATACTGGGTGATGAAGGGACGGAAGGGAGCCGGTACAGCCTGAGGCGAGACAAAAAGTGCGGGCCAGGTGTCGGCAGAGACCTGACACATGCGGAACTCCCCTTGAACCGTGCCCACCTCTTTGGATATGACGGGGAAGGCGGTGCGTGCGAACTTTGGCCCCTGGCCCGACACAGCCGCATTGACGGTCATCACTATTCCGCGGTCGGTCTGTTCGAAGTTAATGTTCAGGTTGTCGCCAGTCACCAGCAACCCATTGCCTTCAGCATTGCTGAAGAGGGCTGCGTCTACGCCCATGCGGTTGCCCTCGAAGTAGAGGTCGTCCATATGTTTTGCCCAGAAGCCGTAGCGGTTGGCCTGGTAGCGGCCGGGATATGATGGGAAGGGGCCTTGGCCTATCCACTGGACGCGGTCGAAGGAAGCGTCAAGGAGGTAGGCCACACCCAGCTCGGAGAGGAAGGCGTCGGTGGTGTCGGGCGTCAGGGTATAGCTAACCTTGGTGACTGCTCCCTCAGGAACGGTCTGCACATCAGCCTGGACGTAAGGATTGATTATAGGCTGCAGGTATCTCTCTATCCGCTTGTCGGCCACTTTCAGTCCTTCGGCCATAGTGGCTTTACGGCCTACGCGAATCATCGGCCCCTGCTGGGTTGACGAGTTCAAGAGTCTCTCTGGCTGCAAGCCGGCAGAGCCGGACAAGCTGACGAGTGGCTGCGGCTTGTTGAGTACAAAGCTCTGGTGGAGTATGGCGTAGCCCTGTGCGTTCACTATGTCAAACTGCAGCAGGGCAAGCCCTGTCTGCTCGGGCAATTGCAGGGCATAGACCGTGGAGTCGTGGGGAGCACAGACAGGACTGAACGCTCCTCGCATCACCGTGTCCCGGTTGTTCGTCAGGGTCCAGTGGAAGGTCACGTTGTCCTTCAGGTTCAGGAAGTCGTAGCGGTTTATTATTTTCAGTTGACGAGCTGCCACATCTATGCTTTTCACAAAGGCCTGAGCATAGTTGTGCTGCAGCTCGTAGTAGTTTGGCAGGGGGGTACGGTCGGCATAGAGCAGTCCGTCGGTGCCTTTGTTGGCATGCATCTCAAAGCCGCTATACTCTGAGGTGAAGACGCGCTCCTCGTAGCCATAGGTCTTGTCGGTTATCATTTTCCGCCCGTTGTTTCTCATAGCCAAGCCCTGGTCAACCCATTCCCACACGCTGCCTCCGGCAATGCACGGGGTGCGCTGGATAATCTCCCACTGGCGGTCGTGGTCTTCAAACGAGATGCCGAGCGAGTGGCAGTACTCAGTGAAGATGACGGGGCGGTCGGCCCTCTGGTAGAAGCCGCCTATCTGGCCTGTTGTTGGGTAGTGGGGCGAGTAGATGTCGGCCACTTCCGGGAAGTTATAGTTGAAGCGGCGGAAATAGGAGCCTACCTGCGGATAGCAGATGGGGCGCGAGGGGTCGAGCTGCTGCTTCACGTAGCTGCCAAGGCGTATGCAGATATCCGTCAGGGGGTTCTCGTTGCCTAAGCTCCAGATGAGCACCGAGGCGTGGTTCTTGTCGCGGCGAATAGTGGCCTGTGCCCTCTGCTGCAGCACCTGGTAGTAGGTGGAGTCTGAGAGGTTACGGTCGCCATAGCCGAAGGGCACCTCGTCTATGACATAGAACCCGAGGGAGTCGGCCAGCTCGTAGAAGCGCGGCTCACGAGGGTAGTGTGAGGTGCGTATATAGTTCACCGAAGCCTCCTTCATCAGCCGCATGTCCCTCAGTGTAAGCTCTTCGCTGATAACCTTGCCCGTCTGCGGGTGGGTGGCATGATGGGTCACGCCTCTGAGCTTGATGGGCTGGCCATTGAGTTTCAGTATGTTGCCCTCAATAGTAAGCTCGCGGAAGCCGAATTTCTGTTCGAAGGTCTGAAGCACGGTCTGCTTCTGGAGCAGCCTTGTGCGCAGGGTATAGAGGTAAGGGGTCTCTGCAGTCCAAAGCTGCGGGTTGCCCACCGTAGCACTTGGCCCGCTGAACGTGGCAACGGTTCTGCCTTGGGCATCAAGAATCTCGTGCTCAACGGTTGTGTTCCTGTTGGCATTTGCTATCATGGTCTCTACGCTGACCTCTCCCGTCGTTTTTGTGCGGATGGTGAGGTCGCTGAGGTGGGTTTCCGGCACAGCCATAAGTGTCACGTCGCGAATTATGCCGTTTGGTGCCCAGTCATCGTTATAGTCAAAGGCGCTGCCCGGGAACTTGGAAATGACGCGCATGGCCAGCTCCTGTTGCTGCTGCCTCTTATTTATAAAAGATGTAATGTCGAAGAGGGCCGTGTTGAATCCAGAGCGCCACGAGCCTACCGCCTTGCCGTTGATCCAGAGGTCGTAGCCATAGAGCACCCCGTCGAAGCGCAGCACTATGCGCTTTCCCTGCCACTCGCCCGGCACGGCGAAAGAGGTGCGGTAGTAGCCGGTCAGCTCCTGCGGACCGTCGTAGTTGGCACGGCAGAAACCGTATGACTCCCAACAGCCGGGAACGGGTATTGTTCCCCAGGTGTCGTCGGCAGCAGGAACAGTGAGGTCGCTGGTGATGCCCTCAGTCACTTTCAGCTGCCAGTCGCCGTTCAGGCTCCGCATCATCGCAGGGTCGGTAACTGGCAGTATGCCCTGGAAGGCGTCAGTCACTTGTGCCTTCACGGCAACGGTCAATAATGCCATAAGGCACAGGGTAAAGATTTTCTTCATTTTGCAGTTCTTTTTATAGCTGATTTCTTGCGCTATTGGCTTTTCGCTTGCAAACTTACACAAAAAAAGTGGAACAGAGAAAGAAAACTTGTTTTTTTTATTTGGCTTTTCACTTGCTTATTCGTACCTTTGCAGGGAAATTTCGAAATTCATCATGATGAACAAGCAACTTAAGCAGTGGCTGCCGGACATTCTGGCAGTAGTTTTGTTTGCCGTACTGGCCTTTGCGTACTTCTATCCTGCCGACTTCGACGGGCGCATACTCTACCAGCACGACACGTCGGCCGGCGCGGGAGCCGGTCAGGAAGCCAAGGAATATTTAGAGCGCACCGGTGAGCGCACCCGCTGGACCAATGCCCTCTTCTCGGGCATGCCCACCTACCAGCTGGCCCCGTCGTACAGCAGCACCAGCACTCTCTCCTATGTGGAGAAGGCCTACCACCTGTGGCTGCCCGACAATGTGTGGTATCTGTTTGCCTACCTCATAGGCTTCTACATCCTGCTGCGTGCCATGTTCGCACCCCCCGCCGACTCTCCCGTTGACGAGGGGGCGAGAAAGAAGAGGGTGGTCCTGGCGGCCCTGGGCAGCAGAGCGTGGGCCTTCAGCACCTATTTCCTTATTATTATAGCCGCCGGCCACCTGTGGAAGGTGATGGCCCTGGCCTACCTACCGCCAATGATAGGCGGCATAGTGCTGGCCTACAGGGGCAAGTACCTGTGGGGCCTGGCCGTGACCAGCATCTTCGCTGCTCTTGAAGTGCATGCCAACCACATGCAGATGACGTACTACTACCTCATCGTAATCCTTGCCCTTGTCATTGCCTTCCTCGTTGACGCCATACGCCAGAAGAAATGGAAGCAGTGGCTCACGGCAACAGGGGTGTGCTTGGTGGGCGGTCTGTTAGGCGTGCTGGTGAACATTTCAAACCTTTACCACACGTGGGAGTACTCTCAGCAAACCATGCGCGGCGGCACCGAGCTGTCTCAGGGCGACGGCCAGGCCGGCACCCGTGGCGGCCTTGACCGCGACTACATCACCCAGTGGAGCTACGGCATAGGCGAGACGTGGACGCTGCTCATTCCCAATGCCAAGGGCGGCTCTCACAACGAACAGCTGAAGGACTATCCCTCTGCCGTGGAGGCTGCCGATGCAGGCCCCGTGCGCGACTTCTGCACGCAGTGGTATCCCTACTGGGGCGAACAGCCCTTCACTGCCGGCCCCGTCTATGTGGGTGCCTTCGTGCTGATGCTCTTCATCCTCGGCCTCTTCATTGTGAAGGGGCCAATGAAATGGGCACTTCTTGGAGCCACCGTGCTCAGCATAATGCTGGCCTGGGGCAAGAACTTCATGGGCCTTACCGACTTCTTCATCGACTATGTGCCCATGTATGCCAAGTTCCGCACCGTGTCGAGCATCCTGGTGGTGGCCGAGTTCACCATACCGCTGCTGGCCATGATGGCCCTGAAGCAACTCATAATGGGCAGCGATGACGACAAGCAGCTGGCTCCGGCGGCAAAGGGCAAGGACAAGACACAACTTTATATTTATATAGCGTTTGGCCTTACTGCCGGCTTCTGCCTGCTCTTCGCACTCATGCCCACAGCATTCTTCAGCTTTGTGAGCGACGGCGACGTGCTCGCCTGCAGCGCTACGTGCAGAACCCTGAGGACCTGTCTCTCCTCACCGACAACCTCTCCCGCATGCGCGTTCCCGTGTTCACGGCCGACTGCTGGCGCTCGTTCTTCATCATCGTCATTGGCACCCTGCTGCTGTTGCTCTATAGGGCAAAGAAGCTCAAGGCCCTGCCCACCGTGGGCCTCATAGCAGTCCTCTGCCTGGCAGACCTGTGGCTTGTGAACAAGCGCTACCTGAACGACGAGATGTTCGTGGATGCCAGCGTGCGCCAGACCTCTCACGCCATAAAGCCCGTGAACCAAGCCATACTGCAGGACCACGACCCCGACTTCCGCGTGCTGAACTTCATAAGCGACACCTTCAACGAGAACGAGACCTCGTTCTACCACAAGTCGGTGGGCGGCTACCACGCTGCCAAGCTGGGCCGCTACAACGAGCTTATCTCTGCCTACATCGCACCTGAGATGCAGAAGGCAGTAGAGACATTCCAGAGCCAGGGCCTCATGATGGACTCCCTGCGCGGCGACAGCCTGTGGCCCGTGATAAACATGCTCAACACCAAGTACTTCATTATAAGCGAGACAACGCCGCTGCCCAACCCCTACGCCATGGGCAATGCCTGGTTCGTGGACAGCATTGCCTACGTTGACAATGCCGACCAGGAGCTGGCCGCGATGCACTCTATAAACCTGCGCCACCAGGCCGTGGCCGACAAGCAGTTCCAAAGCGTTCTCGGCAGTTTTGCTGCCGAGGCCGACAGCACCGCCTCCATCCACCTGGACAGCTACGAGCCCAACGAGCTGCACTACACCGTAAACAGCCGGCAGGGAGGCATAGTGGTGTTCTCAGAAATCTACTATCCCGGCTGGACGGCCACCATCGACGGCCAGAGTGCCGAGATAGGCAGGGTGAACTACGTGCTCCGCGCCATGAACATCGGTGCCGGCAGCCACCAGGTGGTGCTCACCTTCAAGCCGCAGACGGTGAAGACCACCGAGACCGTGGCCTACGTGGCATTCGTCATAATGCTGCTGCTCATAGTGGCCGTCATCGTTCTCCAGCTAAGGAAGAAAGACGGCAAGAAATGATTAGTCACCGTCTAAATGTCTAATCGTCTTAATGTCTAATCGTCTTAATGTCTAAGAGATGAGCGAGTCGAGAGTATTGCACGAGATTACGCCGCTGGGCGACCACGACTTCATGTACGTGGCCGACCGGCGGAAGAAGGAGTTCAACTACCCCATCCACTGCCACGACCTCTTCGAGCTTAACTTCGTGGAGAACGCCGCCGGCTGCCGTCGCACCGTGGGCGACTCCAACGAGGTGATAGGCCCCTTCGACCTTGTGCTCATCACCAGTCCGCAGCTGGAACATGTGTGGGAGCAGTACGAATGCACCAGCAGCGACATACACGAGGTTACGGTGCAGTTCAGCGTTGACTTCAACGACGAGAACAGCGTCTACCGCACCACGGCCTTCAAGCCAATATATGATATGTTCGTGCGCGCACAGAAGGGCCTGGTCTTCCCCATGCCCGCCATAATGCGCGTCTACCCCATGCTCATGGGGCTGTCATCAATAAAGGAGGGCTTCTATGCCGCCCGCGAACTGCTCACCATCCTCTACGAGCTGTCAAAGCAGGACGGCGCCCGCGAGCTGTCGTCGTCGGCCTTTGCCAAGGTGGGGGCACAGAGCGACTCGCGCCGCGTGCTGAAGGTGAAGCGCTTCATTGGCGAGCACTACCGCGAAGACCTGCGCCTGCCGAAGCTGAGCCAGATGGTGGGCATGACCGACTCTGCCTTCAGCCGCTTCTTCAAGCAACGCACTGGCAAGAACCTGGGCGAATATATCATCGACGTGAGGCTGGGCCATGCCTCGCGCCTGCTTGTAGACACCACCCGCACCGTGGCCGAGATATGCTACGATACGGGCTTCAACACCGTGTGCAACTTCAACCGGCTATTCCGCAAGCGGAAGGGCTGCAGCCCAACGGAGTTTCGCGACAAATACAGGAAAACAAAAATAATAATGGGATGTTCTATAAATTAAAATGTTAATAATCAATAAGTTGCTTGCATAATTCAAGAAAAAGTCGTACCTTTGTGGTATAAATAAGCACTATCAATGGAGAAAACGACAATATACCGCAGGCCAATGGGTGAAAACCTGTT
>JAFTAR010000133.1 GCA_017455495.1 Prevotella sp. | reverse complement strand
TGTGAACATCATGCCACAGACAAGGACGCATGCTATTTTATATATCTTGGTACTCATATAGCTATCAGTTTTCTGTTTTTCAATTATCAATTAGAACGACACGTTCAGACCAAATGTCACGTTTAGAGGAATAGGATAGTTGAAACCGGGATTTTCCGGGTCGGCCCCTGAGAAATTGCCGCTCTTTATAGTCAGCAGGTTCTGGGCAGAGACGTAGAGGCGCACACGATTCATGCTGATCTTGTCGGTTAATGCCTTTGGCAGATTGTAACCAAACTGAATGGTGCGCAGTTTGGCAAACGAACCGTTCTCAATATAATATGTAGAGAGGCGGCCCTCATTGTTGGTGTCGGCAGTGGTAAGTGCAGGAATGTCACTGCCTGGATTGGCTGTGCTCCATGCGTCCAGCACACGCACGCCCTTGTTCAAATAGGGCACATTTACCGTAGAGTTAGCCCAGAAATCGGTACGGGCCTTGAAGCCATGGCAGTTGACATCCACACCCTGCACGCCCTGCCAGAACATAGTGAAGTCGAAGTCCTTGTATTGCAAATAGACATTCAGACCCCAAGAGAAACTGGGCGTGGGGTCGAAAATCCAAGTCTGGTCGTCTTCTGTGATGAAACCGTCATTGTTGATATCCTTGTAGCGGATACGGCCCAGGCCGGCTCCTTCCTGAACGGCGTGGTTGTCTATCTCCTCTTGAGTCTTGAAGATGCCGTCGGCAACATATCCTACCAAAGCACCCTTTGAGTTGCCTATGACACTCATTTTGCTGTTGCCGCCGAACTTGCCATTGGCAATAACGGTCTCTGGCAACTTGGTGATTTCGTTGCTATACTGGCTTATGTTGCCCGTGATGTCCCAAGAGAAGCCGTTGTCCATTCTGTGCCGGTAGCCCAGCGACACCTCCCAGCCAGTGTTTTTCATCTCGCCGGCATTTATCCACTGGCCACTGCCTTCGCCCATAGAGCCGATGCCTTCCATGAAGAGCAGGATGTCGGTAGTTTTTTTATGGAACCAGTCCACGCTGCCATACAGCTCGTTGCGCAACAGGGCAAAATCCAGGCCTATGTTATGCTGGGTTGTGGTCTCCCATTTGATGTCCTCGTTGCCGCGCTGCTGGCGCACATAGCCGCTTGGAATGGCTGAACCGCCGTTGGTGCCTGCTATGTCGTAGGCTGAACTGGAGGTGTTCTCGTCCCAGATATTGGCCGATACGACGGCCTGATAGAGGGTGTAACGAGCCATGTTGTCAATAGACTGGTTACCGGTCTGCCCCCATGAGTAGCGCAGTTTCAGGTCTTCAAGCCACGATGAGGTGCCTTTCATGAAGTCCTCTTGGGTGATGCGCCAACCTGTACTGACAGAGGGAAACGTACCATACTGGTTGTTATGGCCGAAGCGGCTCGAACCGTCGTGGCGAACGGTAAGCGATGCCATATACTTGTCGGCATAGGTGTAGTTCACCTTGCCGAAGAACGATGCCAGCGAGTAGCCGTTGCCAAAGCCTAAGGCCAGCTGGCGCCCCGTACCAGCCGACGGCCACATATAGTCGGTGTTCAAGATGGCCAGTTCGTAGCGCTTGGCACTGCTCATCTTGTAGTCCTGGCGGTTCACCTCCACGCCCAGCATGGCATCGCCGCGATGAAGACCTTTCTCCAGATTGTAGGTGGCAATAGCATTCCACATCCAGTTCATCGTGTGCTCCTGCTTGCTTTCCACAGCAGAGTCCGTGCGCACCATCTTGCCGTTGGCAATGGGATAGGTGAAGAAACGCTGCTCCTTCTGCGTGTAGTCCATGCCCAGAGTTGTGCGCAGGGTGAAATTCTTGAACGGGGTTATGCTTAAGTGAGCATCGCCAAACATACGCCACTGAGTATATTCGTTATCTTTATTATTATAGAGCAGACTTAACGGGTTCTCACGCTCAGAATAGGCACCCAGGGCCTGGGCAAACTCACCGTTCTCAGCATAGATGGGGAAGTTGGGGTTAAACTCCAGGGCGTTTTCCAGTATTCCGCCTGGTGCTGCAATGCCTTTAGTACGGTTCACCGTGAAGTTCTCACCAATGACCACCTTGCCGTCAAACAGTTTGTAGTCGGCGTTGGAACGGCCTGACAGACGGCTGAACTGAGAGTCCTTTATGGTACCCATATTGTCGTAATAGCCAAGTGAGAAGAAAGAGTGGCCCTTTTCGTTGCCGTTGCTCACCGAGAGATTGTATTGCTGGACGACACCGGTACGGGTTATCTCTTTGAACCAGTCAGTATCCGACGAACGCACGCTGGCACCCTCGTCGAGGAACATATTCATCGACAAGCTGTTCAGTACAGGATTGCCTATGGCATCGTAGCCCCAGTCAAAATTGTAGCCAAGGCTGTTGTTGTTGGGATTCAGGCCGTCGTTCACATTAGCCTGCCAAAAGGCCCGTCCCCACTGCTGGGCGTTCATCGTCTCGATTTTGTTGCTGTAGAACGATGCAGCTACGGAGGCATCGAAATTAACCTTCACCTTGCCGTCCTTTCCTTTCTTGGTGGTTATGATAATCACGCCGTTGGCAGCGCGGCTACCATAGATAGAGGCCGAGGCAGCATCTTTAAGCACCTGAATAGACTCAATGTCGTTTCCGTTCAGTTCGTGCATGCCACCTGTCGTTGGAACGCCGTCAATGATGTATAGAGGCTCTACGCCGGAGTTAAGTGTGCCCTCACCACGGATGCGCACCGTAGCGGCACCCTCAAGGTTACCGTCTGCCGAGATGTTCATGCCCGGCACACGTCCCTGCAGGGCCTTCATCGGGTTGTTCTCGTTCTGCTTGGCCAGTTCAGCCACACTCACTACGCTGACGGCACCCGTAAGGTCGGCCTTGCGCTGAGTGGTGTAGCCAGTGACTACGACTTCGTTCAGCGAGAGGGCGTCGTCCTGCATCGCCACCCTCATGCCCTGCTGGGCAGGCAGTTCCTGCGGCTGATAGCCAACATAGCTAAAGACCAGTGTGGCTCCTGGCTGAACCCTGATTGTGAAGTTGCCGTCGAAGTCGGTGACAGCACCGTTCGACGTGCCTTTCTCCATCACGGTGGCACCGATGACGCCCTCGCCGGTCTCGTCGACTACCGTTCCCGTGATTTCCGTCTGCGCGTACATTATAGTACTCGCAAGAAGAGCCATCAGGCTCAACAGGAATCGCTTTGTTTGTTTCATTTGCTTTTTTGTTTGGTTAGTACTTTGGTAAAAACTGAGGCAAAGGTACTAACCCCTTATAAATAAGGGTAAAACAAATCGTTCATCGCGGGTAATTATTGTTGCAATGTAACAATTTTGCTCAACGATGAACGATTTTTTGTTTGTTTTGCAGGCTGTCACGAACCCTGCATAGGCGCAGGCAGTGCTACTGCCGCATGTCGGTGGGACTTTGGCCGAACTCTTCCTTGAAGCACTTGGTGAAATAGCTGGGGGCGGTGAAGCCTACGGCGTAGGCCACCTCCGAGATGGTCTTGTCGGTGGTGAGCAGCATCTGGTAGCCGCGGTTCAGGCGGGCGGTGCGCAGCAGCTCCACGGGCGAGGAGCCGGTGATGGTCTTCACCTTGCGGTATAGCTGCACGCGGCTAAGGTTCATGTCGGCAGCAAGGTCCTCCACGCTCAGCTCGCTGTCGGAGAGGCGGGCCTCAACGGCCTCCTTGAAGCGAGAGAGGAACAGGGAACCAGCCCCTCCCCCGCCCCCTCCCTCGGGGGGGGGGGGAGTATATAGTTCTTGCGTTTGGCCATCAGCGGCTTTAGAGTCTTGAAGGCATCTACTCCCCTCTCCCTCGCGGGAGGGGTCGGGGGTGGGGCTGTTCCACAGATTGTTCACCACTCGCTCACGGCGAAGGGTGATTTTCCCACGGTGGTAGAGATAGAAGAAGACGATGGTGAGCAGCAGCAGACCTATCACCACACAGCCAAGGATGATGATGGTGTGCTGCGTGTTCAGCTCCTGCAGGTAGGTGTCGGCCCGCCGGTGCAGCCGGTCTAAGTAGTCTGTCTGGCGCTGGGTTTCCTCGGCCTGCATCTGCAGCACGCGGGCATTGTCACGGGTAACGAGGGCCGACATCAGGCGTGTCTCCTTCTCGTAGGGTCTGCCTGCAAGGATGTCCACAGCCAACTCAAGAATACGGTCGCCATGGGTGGGATAGATATAGGTGGCATCAAGGATGCTGTCGCGCACCAGCTGTATGCCTCCGTCCTCGCCGGGCAGACCGTCAATGCCGCAATATTTTATCGGTGTAGAGCGTAGAGTATAGCGATTCCCGCTATCGCGCCTATCCGTAGCATTTGTAGAGTCTGCTACCGCCTTTCTCACTCCCATGGCCATGCGGTCGTTCTGGGCAAACACGAAGTCAATAGGCTGCTGGTTGGCGGCTGAAGGCCGTAAGCTGTTGAGCCACTCCTTCGTTGCTTCGTAAGCGCTTTCCTCCGTCCAGTCGCCTTGCAGCGTGGCAGCTATTTCTATGCCCGGATGCTGGCTAATTGCATCGGCGAAGCCCCTGTGGCGTTCTATGGCAGGCGAGGAGCCCTGTAGTCCCATCACTTCCAGTACGCGCCCATGTCCGCCAAGGCGCGAGGCAACATAGTTGCCCATGACGCGGCCCATCTCGTAGTTGTCGGCACTGATGAAGGCCGTGTACTTCTGCGAGCTGGTCTTGCGCTCGAACACTATGACGGGGATGCCCCTGTCATAGGCACGGTCAATGGCGGGCGAGATGGTCTGCACCTGGTTGGGGGCCACGATGAGCAGGTCAATGCCCGTTGCTACGAGACTGTCTATCTGCTGCACCTGTCGCTCGTCGCTGTCGTAGGCTGCTGCGAAGCACAGCTCCACGTTGTCGTGGAAGTAGGCACCCATGCGCAGCTCTGAGTTCTGCTTCTCGCGCCAGATGTCGTCAGAGCACTGTGACACGCCTATTTTGTACCGTTTCCCGCTTGGGGAGCAAGACATCAAGAGTGCCGTCCATATAATAATGTATACAGCTGTCCTATGCATATATAACATCGTTGCTTGTCTATTCTTTTGCGCCTGCAAAGTTAGTGATTTTATTTGAGATACAAAGGAATGAACAAACTTTTTTGACCTGCAGTTTACAACCCGGCCTTGTGTTTTCAGTCTTGCAATCTGGTCGGCAGTGCTTAGTTTTCTCACAAAAGAGGTTAAATCGTTGTCTATAGCAGCTAATACAGAAGCCCGAACATCCAGAGAGGGATGCGGTTTTTGTGTCCAGTCTCGGTGTTGTCAACAGCCAAGTAGCTGTCGGGCATGTCCTTGATTTGGTCAAAGGTCTTGCCTTTCCCATCCAACCTCAAAGAGATGATTGCGGTCAACAAGGAAATCGCCGGTCTTGGGGTAGCGTACTTTATGCGCTTGTGACAGCTGATTGAAGAAGAAAGTCAGCCTGCGCTGGAATATCTTTCTGAGGTAGTCAATCTGCTCTTCCATAATTTACTATGCCATATTTTCTGCATTCTAAAAGCAAAAAAACTTGCCGCTCTTGCTTGGATATCAAAATAAAATGATTACCTTTGCCAACGCAATGAACAAGTACATCCGATTTGACTGGGCAATGAAGCGCCTGCTGCGCAACAAGGCAAACTATGTTGTGCTGGAGGGTTTTCTGTCTGTACTTCTCGGGCAGGACATAAAAATCCAGAAGTTCCTGGAGAGCGAGGGCAACCAGGA
>JAFTAR010000132.1 GCA_017455495.1 Prevotella sp. | reverse complement strand
CCCCGCCGCAGCCACTGCGCCCGTCGGTTTTGCCGACGGGAATTCCGGCCCCGTCGGCACCGCCACCGGCACCAAGCAAGACACGGCCTTTGCCAACCGCCTGAACTTCGAGACCTACAACATGGGCCACCTCATCATGGCCGGCATCATCCACAAACGCGCCACGGGCAAGACCACTCTCTTCGACTGCGGCACCAGGGCTGCCGACTTCCTCTACAACTTCTGTCAGCAGGCACCACAGGAGCTGGCCGGCAACGCCATCTGTCCCTCACACTACATGGGCGTGGCAGAGCTGTACCGCGAGACCGGCAACCAGAAATACCTTGACCTGCTGCAGCAGTTTATCGACATTCGCGGCATGGTGCAGAACGGCACCGACGACAACCAGGACCGCATTCCCTTCCGCCAGCAGTATCAGGCCATGGGCCATGCCGTCAGGGCCAACTACCTCTATGCCGGCGTGGCCGACCTCTACTTGGAGAGCGGCGAGGAGCAGCTGATGCGCAACCTCACGAGCATCTGGCAGGACATCACCCAGCGCAAGATGTACATCAACGGAGCCTGCGGCGCCCTCTACGACGGCACCTCGCCCGACGGCACCAACTATACCCCCGACAGCATTCAGAAGGTGCACCAGAGCTATGGCCGCCCCTACCAGCTGCCCCACTCCACCGCCCACAACGAGACCTGTGCCAACATTGGCAACATGCTGTTCAACTGGCGCATGCTGCAAGCCACGGGCGATGCCAAGTATGCCGACCTGGTGGAAAACTGCCTCTACAACAGCATTCTGCCGGGCATATCGCTCGACGGCGAGAAATATTTCTACACCAACCCCCTGCGCCTCACCGACGAGCTGCCCTACACACTGCGCTGGCCAAAGGAGCGCCAGAAGTACATCAGCTGCTTCTGCTGCCCGCCGAATACGCTGCGCACACTCTGCCAGGCCCAGGACTATGCATACACCGTGGCCCCATCGCGGCTCTATGTCAACCTCTACGGATCCAGCTCCCTCAGCACCAGCATTGACGGTGTGGGGCCGCTCACCCTTACTCAGCAGACCGGCTACCCCTGGGACGGCTTCATCAGGATCTCCATTGATGCCCTGCGCGCCCGCCGGGGCACCTCCTTCGACATTGCCCTGCGCCTGCCCGACTTTGCGGGCAATGCCATCATCAGCGTCAACGGGCAGCCCGTGGAGGCCACCGCTGAGCGGGGCTACCTCGTCGTCAACCGGCAGTGGCGCCAGGGCGACGTGCTCTTCATGGAACTGCCTATGGAGGCCCGCGTCATAGAGGCCAACCCGCTGGTGGAGGAAAACCGCGGCCAAGTGGCCGTAATGTACGGCCCTATCCTCTACTGCTTAGAGAGCACCGACCTGGGAGACGACGTTGACATTGACGACATCGCCCTGCCCGTCAGCGCCAGCTTCACTCCCATCCAGACTACCATTGGCGGCAGCCCCATGACCGTACTCGAAACCGAAGCCTACGTACGCGGCAGCGACGAGTGGCGCGGCCAGCTCTACCGCCCTGCTATCGTGTATAAAGAGAAGAAAATCGTCCGCCTCATTCCCTATTATGCCTGGGGAAACCGCGGACACAGCGAAATGACCGTATGGATGCCCGCACTTTTCTGAGCAGCGCGAAGAACGCGATGACACGCGCCGCCTTTTTATCATTTATCATCTATCATTTATCATCTATCCCCGCAGTGGCGCAGACCTACGATGTGCAGCCCGGTCCCTACACCATAGAGGCCGCCCTGCAGCAGGCCCGCCTCGACCACCTTCACAGCAGTGTTCAGTCCCGCTTCGACCGCCTTCACAGCAGTGTGCAGTCCCGCCTTCACAGCAGTGTACAGGACGGTTTCCCCGTCCTGCGTCTCCATCCCGGCACCTACCGCTTGTTGCAGCCAGTCATCCTGCGCCCTGAAGACAGCGGCACCCGCATCATAGGCGGCCCTGGGGTCGTCATCAGCGGCGGCGTGCAAATAAGCAACTGGAAGAAGCAGGGGCGTGTATGGGTAGCCGATGTCCCTCTGTTCAACGGCCGCCCTCTGGAGTTCCGGCAGCTATGGGTGAACGGCCGCAAAGCGGTGCGCGCCCGCAGTGTGCCCGTCGGTCTTGCCGACGGGAGCGACCCCTTCGAACACATGCCGCGCATCCTCAGCGTGGACAAGCAAAGAGAGATTATCTACGTAAGAAGCCTCACCCCCGACCCCTCTCCCAATGAGAGGGGAGTATATAGTTCTGCAAGCAGAAAGAGTAACCACTCCCCTCTCCTTGGGAGAGGGGTTGGGGGTGAGGCTCTTGAGATGGTCCTCCACGAAATGTGGTGCGTAGCCATGCTCCGCGTCAAGGATATTACTGTGCAGGGCGATTCTGTCGCCCTGACCTTCCACCAGCCTGAGAGCCACATCCACTTCATGCACCCCTGGCCCAGCCCCATGGTGACGCCCGGCGGCGAGCACAACTCTGCCTTCTACCTCACTGGCAGTCGTGAGCTGCTTGACGAGCCAGGCGAGTGGCACCTTGACACCCGCGCGCGCAAACTTTATTATATCCCGCGCGAGGGCGAAGACATGCGCACAGCCGAGGTGGTGGCACCGGCATTGGAAACGCTGTTCATGACCCAGGGCACGCCCGACGAGCCGGTCAGCGACATCAGCATAGAAGGCATCACCTTCGAACACACCACGTGGATGCGGCCCTCGCTGCAAGGCCATGCCCCCCTGCAGGCCGGCATGTACATGACCGAGGCCTACAAGATACGACCGCAGATACGCCGCCCCAACGGCGACCACGGCCTTGACAACCAGGGCTGGGTGGGCCGCCCGGCTGCTGCCGTCGCCATTAACTGTGCTGAGAGGGTATCCCTTTCAGGCTGCACCTTCCGCCATCTGGCCTCCACCGCCCTCGACTATCACCTTTTTGTCAACGGGGGAACCGTTGACCACTGTACCTTCACCGACATTGGCGGCACTGCCATTCTGGCCGGCAGCTTTGGCGGCGAGGGTCATGAGGCTCACTTGCCCTACGACCCGATGGACCGGCGGGAGATATGCACCGGCCTGACCATCCAGAACAACCGCATTGACGATGCCACCAACGAGGACTGGGGCACGATAGGCATCGCTGCCGGCTTCGTGCGCAACATCAGCATCCTGCACAACGAAATCTCGAACGTCAGCTATACCGGCATCAGCCTCGGCTGGGGCTGGAACCAGCAGACCTGCAGCATGGCCAACAACACCGTGCGCGGCAACTACATCCACCACTATGCCCGCCATAACTACGACTGCGCCGGCATCTACACCCTCGGCTCGCAGCCGCATACGTTTATTGAGGAGAATGTGGTGGACAGCATCTATACGCCAAGCTATGTCCACGACCCCAACCACTGGTTCTACCTGTACACCGACGAGGGTTCAAGCTACATCACCGTGCGCAACAACTGGACTCCAGCTGAGAAGTTCCTAAAGAACAGCAACGGCCCCGGCTGTACCTGGGAGAACAACGGCCCGATGGTTGCCGACAGCATACGGCAGAACGCAGGCATCACTGCCAGATAGGGTTTTCAGAACAACGAGTTTAACAAATACAAAACAACGAATTAATTGAATAACAATAATACAATGACAACGAACTACGAACTGCGCTACTCGTCGCACCCCGACGATGCGCGCCACTACGACACCCAGCGCCTCCGCCGCGAATTCCTGTTGGAGCGCCTCTTTGCCAAAAACGAAGTAAACATGTACTACTCCATGTACGACCGCCTCATAGTGGGCGGAGCCATGCCTGTTGAAGAAGAGCTTCTGCTCGAAGCCATCGACCCGCTTAAGGCTCCTTTCTTCACCACCCGCCGCGAGGTTGGCATTTACAACGTGGGTGGCCCAGGCGTTGTTACCGTAGGCGACCAGGAGTTTTCCTTAGACTTCAAGGAGGCACTATACATTGGGCGCGGCGACCGCGAGGTGAGGTTCAAGTCTGCTGATGCAGCCCGTCCCGCCAAGTACTACTTCAACAGCGCCACTGCCCACACGGCTTATCCCTGCCGCAAGGTTACCAAGCAGGATGCCGTGGTGGCCCACATGGGAAGCCTGGAGATGTCGAACGAGCGCAACATCAACAAGATGCTGGTCAACCAGGTGCTGCCCACATGCCAGCTGCAGATGGGCATGACGGAACTGGCAACAGGCAGCGTGTGGAACACCATGCCGGCCCACACCCACAGCCGCCGCATGGAGGCATACTTCTACTTCGAACTGCCACATGACCAGGCCGTGTGCCACTTCATGGGAGAGCCACAGCAGACGCGACACATCTGGATGCGGGGCGAACAGGCCGTGCTCAGCCCGGAGTGGAGCATTCACAGCGCAGCAGCTACCCACAACTACACCTTCATCTGGGGTATGGCAGGCGAGAACCTTGACTATGGCGACCAGGACTTCTATGAAATCACTGACCTGAGGTAGTTTTTTTCATAAAAAACACTAAACGCGCGCATTTTCCTTAACAAAAATTTGTGCAGAAGAAAAAAAAGACGTAATTTTGCACCCGCTTTTGCGCTATGACCGCGTCAGTCATCATTTGAGACTTGCTGTTTGGCGCAGCGCAGGGGTCCCTTCGTCTATCGGTTAGGACGAGAGATTTTCATTCTCTAAAGAGGAGTTCGACTCTCCTAGGGACTACAACAAAGCCAAGCTTGCCATCTGCGCAGAGATGCGCTACCCGTAAGTCAGCCAGACAAAAGGGAAAACGGTGGCAGGGAGCCTGTTAAGGGTTAGCTCAGGGCAGCCGAAAGGTGCAAGACCCATAAGCCTTGGAAAACAATAACAAAATAATCAAAAACAAAACAATGGCAAATCACAAATCATCGCTTAAGCGAATTCGTCAGGACAAGAAGAAGACCCTGCACAACAAGTACTACGCAAAGACCATGCGCAACGCCGTTCGCAAGCTGCGCGCAATGACAAACAAGGAAGAGGCTCAGGCACTTTACCCGAAGGTACAGAAGATGCTTGACAAGCTGGCCAAGACCAACATCATCCACAAGAACAAGGCCGCTAACCTGAAGTCTGGTCTCGCAAACCACATCAACAAGCTCGCATAAATAATCACGCGTAACATAATCTTTAAATAGGTGAATACTCATCGGTATTCACCTATTTTTGTATTCCTACCGCGTCTGGTAGCCTTATTGTTTGCCGAAAAGCAGTCGAAGTCCGCTTCCATAATCAGAGTTAACCCAACTTTGACGCTGTAGTTTTGATTTTCTTTGCTTATCAGCGATTTGCGTTATCTCGCTACGGTGACTGTGTTCTACAAACTTTGATTTTTCGGAACGGCATTTTCTTGTAGTTCAACATGGAGTAGATGTCGGCAGCCTGTTCCGTTGGCGTGCTGCATATCCTCATCTCTACCTTCTCGCCCATGGCGTTGACGGCCTCGCTTGTTACGGCTTTCTGTGTGCTCATGATGCGGACTATTATGGAAAGAAATTGGAATAATAGGAATAATAAGCCTGCGGCGCAAGTAAATATTATACTTATTATTCCAATTTCTTTCCTTTTATCTGTGCCGCTGGCTTATTATTCCAATATCTTTCTTTTCTCTTACGGAAATGTCCATGATTTCTCAGAAATAATACTAATTTATCGGCTGTTTTCTTT